>JAPKXV010000435.1:0-7176 GCA_026394635.1 Methanoregula sp.
TTGCGACACAAACCTGCAGGAGCGGCGGTTCACCAGCCAACAGTCCCAACCGGTAGAGTAAATACACGGAAACGGCAAACGGGATGACCGCCCCGCCCAGGTTGAGGAAAAGTCCGGTGGTCACCCGTTCATCAGGTACCGGTTCACCGGTGAATGCATCGAACACGGCTGGTGTACCTGTTTCTGTTTTTCCCACGGTATTTTGGAACGTCCAGAGCGGGATATTCACAAAACTTCCCAGGATCATCAGGAGGATGACGGCAGTCGCCTCAATCCATGAGAACCCGAGCCGGCTGAACGCTGCACCGATGATACCGAGAACGAGCAGTGGGATAATAAGGATGATAAGCCCCACAAACAGGATAATCGCAAAGAGGGGAAGGGGTCCGGTTGGTGAGATTCGGAATATTCCGTTCATAAAAAATCACGCCTGAGGTTATTCTTTGACGCAGATGATCGCTGCATGATCGTGGTGGTAGGGGGCGAGCCAAGTGCTATCCTTCACCGATAACCCGCCCGACGCCAGCCGGGGTACCGTATCACTGAACACAAGACCGGGCTCCCTGCAGGTATCAACACTCCTTGTCTTGAGCATGAGGATCATCGTCCCCCCCCGTTTTAAAAAAATGCAGTTCCGCAGTGCAATAATCGCCTGATCGGGCTGTGCGACGTCCTGATACACAAGGTCAACCGATTCGAGCAGCGGTGCATACTGTTCAGGTAACGAAGCATCCGCCATGATTGGAACCACATTCATTCTCCGCCTCGATACTTCAAGCAAATCCTGCATCGGACGGGGCGCAAATTCGACAGCATACACCACTTCCGCATAGTCAGCGACATGCGATACGGTCGTTCCATGAGCAGCACCGAGGTAGAGCACCCGCATGTCATTGGTAAGTTCGACGCCTTTTCCGAGATGGTAGAGCGCTGAAAGTTTGCTCCGGTACGGATCCCATATACGGACATCACCCAGCATCCGCTCCCCGTAGACACCCCCTTCTCCCCGGGAGACAAGGACACCATCAATCCAGATCACGGCACTTCACCTGCAGCATCGATGCGGGCCTGTGCCGGTTCAATAAATGCGAGGTCTGCGACACCGCGATAGAAATCCAAGCGGGCGGCGATTGCAAGCTTTGCGGCAAGCACGCGGGCAACTTTTCCCCGTACCTCCCGTGGTGCATTATGAACACGCCGGTGCTGGAATATGATACCATGTTTGGGTGCCGGCGTATGGGAACGGAGATGGGAGAAGAGCGCAGTCCTTGCGCCAAGTACCTGGATCGCACTTCCCGGTAACCGGGCAAGTGGCTCCAGACCTCCGGCATGCAGGAGGAGGCGGGCGGCAACCAACCCGCCGATCAGGGCGCTGCAGTTCGGCATAACCTCATCCGCCCGTGCCGAAACCTCGCGTGCGAGCACGGTGCGGGTTTCCGACAAGCGTTCAATATCGCCGGTCACCCTGCCGAGTCCGCCCCCGCTCCGCTGCGCTATCATCCTGACCAGGGAGTGCACGGGAGTCCTGCGGTATTTCCGGGAAAACGATGGTTGCCGGACCTGGTGCCATTCCACCACCCGTTCTGTGAGCAGGTTGATGACCGTGTCGAGTTCATCGAGAGTCCGTGTCATCTGGAGCAGATCGGTATCCTTGCTCTTGTATTTTTCCCGGATCTTCCCCTCGGCAATGAGCACGCACACGGCACGCAGTTTCGACAGGTAATCAGCACGGTCACTGCAGAAACCGCAGTCCAGTGCTGCTTTCCAGTCAGGTGGGACATAATGTTCCATGCTGGTATGAAGGGACAGAATTCGCTCAGCACTATCTGCTGCACCTCCGGAGTACGGCTGGCACGTTCCCTCCTCAATATCCCCGAACCAGTATGACTGCATCATAAAATCTTGGCAAGTGTGAGGGATAAACCAATGGGGGGATCAGATCCCTGCGATCCCAAATGAATAGAGCATGACCGGCACCATCACCGCCCCCATGCAGTACAGTCTCGGGACATTGACCATATGCGGCACCAGCCCGATCAGGGTGGCAAGCAGGAGAACAAAACCACCGAATGGCCCGGTTAACAAAAGACAAATCGCAACGACAAACGCAATCACAGCGCTATTCAGCCATCGTCCCTCAATCCCGCCAAGACGATGTGCAGAACGCGAAAGTATTACGGTGATCACGTAGGCAGCACAGGCAGCTGCAACCCCGACGACAAATAAGGCACTTGCCGGTGGCAGCGGGAGCGCAGAGAGCGCGACCATGACACCATTGCGCATCCTTGATAAGGCAAAGAGCGCTGCAAGGCCGATAAACGCATTGGCAGTGTTCGAGGCACTTGTCGCAAGGATATAGGCGCGGCGATCCTTTTCATAACCGATGACCGATGCAAGAACCCCGTTTGCGGTCGCATTCGAGAGTCCGGGCAGCCAGCCCACAGCGACACCGGCAAGGGTTCCCAGCACCGAACTTCGAACCACGGATCTTCCGTCCATGGAAATCCCGTTGAATTTCTGGACCGGCATCGTTCCCTGCGATGCAACAAAAAGGACCGAGATCCCGAACAGACCCGTGAGAAGGGGCATGAGCAGCGCACTCCCGCCCCCGATAGAATGCCAGCCAAGGAACCCGTAATGGAAGGTGAATATCCCCAGGATGCCGGATATGCCAAACAGCGCAAGTGCCCACCCGGGCGCTTCGCTTGTCACGATCATATACCCGATAACAGCAACGAGGATCAACCCAATCCCCCAGTCAAAGAGGGGCTGGAGTGCCGGGAGGAGAAAATAGCAGAGCACCGAGAGCGGCACCGCGATAATCATGGCGCACGCGCTTCCCAGCGCTGCAATCCGTACTGCCTCCTCCCCGTTTCCCTCGAGGCAGAGTGCGTGGGCGGGGAGCACCGCAAGCGCAGTATCGGCATCGGGTATCCCGAGAAACGTGGTCGGGATGCTGTCAACAAAGGTGTGCGTGATAAGTGCTGCAAACATTGTTGCGGCGAGCGCTAAGGGGCCGATAACGGGAAGGAGGGCAACCTGCAGGCTGAGCAGGACGCCTGCCAGCGTGTTCGCATGGATGCCCGGGAGTATCCCGCTCACCGTACCGAGCGCAACCCCCAATAGTACACCCACGAGGATCTCAATCACTGATCAGATGTTCGATACAGGAGTGATAAAGGAACCGAAAGGGATAAAGTCATATCCTTCTTGGGGTAATGATCCTTCAATGAAGATCGCGGTTACGCGTCTCGCGGGAAAAGAGAGCAGCGACGCGGAACGTTGTGCAAAATACGGGCATATATGTTACAGCGTCTACCCACTCAGATCGGAAGTTAGGCAGGGTGCAGTCACCGCATTTGTCGAATCTGTCGAACGCGGGGACTTTGACTGCCTGTTCTTCACCAGTGCCCTGCCGGCAAAGATTATCGCACCGCTTCTCAACCGGTTCCCCCGGGTGATTGCAATCGGTCCGCAGACGGCACAAGAACTCCGGAGCTATGAGATCGAGTGCGAAACCCTCCCGGGTTTTTATTCCCGCGACTTTGTCCCGTACCTTGGTGCATGGATAGCCGGAAAACATATCGGAATTCCCCGTGCGGACGTCCCGAATCCCGGTCTGCTCGGCGCGATTGCTGCTGCCGGAGGGATCGCACACGAGTTCAGGTGCTATGCACTTGAACCAACCGGCCAGCCCCTGTCTCTAAATGATGCGGATGCGGTGCTCTTCACCAGCGCCATGTCGTATACCAAAGCGATTTGGACTCCCCGTAAAGGTCTCCTCATCATGGCAATCGGGGAAGTCACGGCAGCTGCGATGCATAAAGGAGAGACAATGCCAGCCGTTATTGGTGACGGATCACTGGAAGGGTCACTCGCGGCATTGAACATATACATCAAAGGAAAGGAACCGTAATGTCGACCGAGAAGGGCAGCACGGAACATCCCGTTGTATGGAGCGGGTCCGGTATGATCGTCATCGACAAACCAAGGGGTCCGTCGAGCCATCAGGTTACGGCATGGGTAGGAAAGCTGCTCGGTTGCCGTGTCGGGCATTCCGGGACCCTCGATCCCCAGGTATCCGGGGTGCTCCTCGTGATGCTTGGCAACGTCGTCCGCCTCGCCCCGCACCTGCTCAGGCATGACAAGGAATACGTATGCCTCATGCGGTTGCACGGCGATATTTCGCGGGAGCAGGTTGAATTGATGGCGCTTGAGTTCACCGGAAAAATTTACCAGCGCCCGCCAAGAAAAAGCGCAGTGAAACGCTCGTTGCGGATCCGCAGCATCCACCGCATCGAGGTACTGGATTATGAACAACGGCTCGTCCTCTTTAAGGTGCACTGCGATGCGGGCACGTATATCCGTTCACTCTGCCACCACATGGGGCTTGCACTGGGTGTCGGGGCGCATATGCAGGAGCTCCGGCGGACGCGCTCAGGACCGTTTGATGAACAAAAAGCCCACTCGCTCCATGACCTGAGCGATGCCTGCTCGCGTGCCGCTGACGGAGATACCCGTGCACTCCTTTCGATGATACTGTCAATCGATGCCGCAGTACCTGACCTTCCAAATGTTGTGATCCATGACCGTGCGATCGACGCTGTTTGTCACGGTGCCCAGCTCGCCGGAGTCGGAATTGTCCGGTGCGACGCTTTTAAAAAAGATGACACGGTAGCGGTGGTATCCCAAAAAAATGAATTTGTCTGTCTTGGGAGAGCCCGGGTCCCTTCATCTGAATGGAGTTCCGGAAAATCAGGACTTGTTATCGCTCCAACCGCGGTGTTTTTAAAACCCGGCACCTACCCGCGCGGATGGGAAAAGAAAACTGATCGGACATAACCGGGCCGGGCGCAGCACAAGGGATAGCATTAAAAAAATCCCCGCCCAAGAGTTAGGATACCTTTTTGCTGAGGTAGTCTAGCCCGGTAAGGCGCAGGCCTGGAAAGCCTGTGAGGCATTTGCCTCTCGGGGGTTCAACTCCCCCCCTCAGCGTTCCTGTTTTTTATAAATATGAAAAATGTATAATTCTCAAAAAGAATTTAATTTTTTTTACCCTTAAAAAAAGAAGTAACAAAAAAATTCTTAAAAAATTTCCATTATGGAACATTTGAAAAATCCGGCAGTTCACACGGGCACATCCACTGGCAGAATGAGATACTATCTTGTATCTTTTTCGGGTAAATCTGAACAGGTAAAAATTCAAATTAAAATCCAATAAAAAGCATATTTAATCCTTTAAAATAATCTGTAACTACGCAATGAAAAAAAGAAAAAAAGAAAAAATCCAGACAAAAGAAATTCAAAGGATATTATTTTTTGATATTTTAAGAATTTTTTTTGTTGCAGCAATCGTTTATGGCCATTCTCATTCCGAATTATTTCTTTGGTTTAATGGCATCTTTTTCGCGGATGGTTATATTCCCTTTAACATTTATCCGGTTGGTTTAGCAGGAATTTCAGTATATGGATTGATCTTTGTCAGCGGTGCAGTACTGGAATATAATTACAAAGGTATTGAACGTTTTTCGGAATATGTAAAGTTCTTATTTAAACGATTCATCAGACTGTATCCTGCGTTCTGGATGAGTTTAATATTCAGTATAATAGTTTGCATACTGATATTTCCAACAGTACTAAAAACAACAAGTCTATTTGATTTTCTTTTTGAATTCACGGGATTCTATGTAGTTCTTGGAAAAGGCCCGGGTAATCTTAATTTCATGGGGTGGTTTATCGCTGCAATAGTAAGTTTGTATTTTTTATTTCCTTATTTATCAAAAATTGTAAGAAAATATCAACTGACGGCTCTATTGTTATTCCTGATAATAAGTTATACATCGAGAACTTTTCTCTTCACTAACAATCCCATTCCTCTTTTATATTATTGGTTCCCGCTATGCAACGTATTTGAATTTTGTCTGGGAATATATATCGTCCAGAGCAGATGGTACCCACAAAATGCAAAAGAACACCCGTTCATTCGCCAATTATCAGACCTTAGTTTTTATGTCTTTTTATTCCATTGGATAGTACTTGGGATATTTTTCAGCATATCAATGAACAACGTAAAACTCATTTACATTTGTGAGGCTTTAGGTTTAAACTTGAACCCATATATTGCATTTTTATGCGATTATCTTATAGTCATAGGGACTGTTATTTTGGTCTCATGGATTGCAATGATTATGGATAAAAAAATTCAACAAACGATTTTAAAAAATGAAAGAATCAATAATTTTCTCAGATCTTAATCAGCCAAAAAATACTTGAAAATTAGAGACTATTTAACCTGAGATCCAACCTCCGTAATAGTTACGGAATTATGCCCTTTGCATAATCCCACATTCCGGGCACATCAAAGAAATGGGGTTGAATTCCCCCCAATAGTATTGTTCATTGAATCGATCCACTTACGTATCAATAGTAAGATTCCGTTGTGGTCACTTTTTAAAACGTATTCCGGGCAGTAATTCATCAGGTGCCATATTACCACCTATAATTCAAATTTTAATTTTATTCATTATCAAAAATGTGTTTTTAACAAAAAGAAGTTGGTGGAGAGTGGACATTTTAAGAAGAGCTCTGTATTGCTGCCTCTCTTCCCATTTCGAATGCCCGTGCATTGATCTCGATGGTCTTTTTGGGGACAAGACTCTTAACTGCGGAAAGAATCGATTCGGGTTTGAGCGGCATTGCAAGGGAGGCGGCACCCAGCATCACGACATTCTGCGACAGGGGACTCCCCACCTCCTGAGCGATCTGGTCAGCATCAAGGAGGCAAAGACGGAATTTGCCCAGCGCGGCGATGATATCCTGTTCAGTGGGTGCATCAATCTTCTGGGTATAGACGGATGTCGGCAGCACAAGGTGGCGGTTTACCACCATCGTTCCCCCCGGTTTCAGGTAATGGGAATACCGCAGCGCTTCCAGGAGGTCAAAGGAGAGCAGGAGGTCCGCCTGCCCGGGAGCAATAAGCGGCCCGAACTGCCCGTCAACCCTGATATGGCTCTCCACGGACCCCCCGCGCTGCGCCATGCCGTGGGTTTCAGCACCCTTCACGCTCCTCCCTTCGAGCAGGCACGCCTGCCCAAGGATATTTGAAGCGAGGATTGTTCCCTGACCCCCAATACCGACCATCAGGATATCAAAACTGCTTTTCATTTCTTTCCCTCC
>JAPKXV010000435.1:7189-8102 GCA_026394635.1 Methanoregula sp.
CACCATCTCGATCGCCGGGCACCCGTACCGTATACATGTCCCGCAGCCGGTGCATGTCTCTGCGTCCACAGTGTATCTCCCCCGTTTCACGCCAGCGCGTTTCGCAGTGATCACGCACTGCTGTTTTGCGATGATCACCTTCACTCCGCTGCGCAATTGCGCGTCCTTGAGCACATTCATCATACCGGTGATGTCGTACGGGTCGACCGTTTCAACAAACGAGACCCCGCACGCGCGGCATATCGCATCGAGCGATACATGCGGGCTTGCGATGCCACACGCGGTTACGCCGGTATTCGGGTTCGGCTGGTGTCCGGTCATCGCGGTGATCCGGTTATCAAGGATCACCACCGTCATGGTCGCCCCGTTATAGACCGCGTTCATCAGGCCCGGGATGCCGGTATGCAGGAACGTGGAGTCCCCGATTGTACATATGATATCGCGGGGTTCTCCGGAATGTGAGATGCCGCTTGCGACCGTGATCGAAGCTCCCATACAGATGGTGGTATCAACAACGCCAAGCTGGAGCCCCAGCGTGTAGCAGCCGATATCGCTCGGATAAATTGCATCCTTAAAAACACGTTTAATCGCATAAAACGCAGCGCGGTGCAGGCAGCCGGCGCAGAGGATCGGCGGGCGCAACGGTAAATTCTGGACAGGATTTGCCGCAGGATACGGATTCTTAGGAATAAATCCTGCTTTCTCCATGATTGCGGCAACGGCGGGCAGGGACAATTCACCTTCATAGGGAGCATAACCATTTTTCTTGCCAAGGACTTTTACCATGCCGGCAACCTGCAGGACCTGCTCCTCGACTTCCGGCGCAAGTTCCTCAATGACAAGCACCGTCTTGTGCTTCCGGACAAACCCGGAAAGCCAGTCCTCGTCGATCGGGTACGCGCCGATCTTCATG
>JAPKXV010000320.1 GCA_026394635.1 Methanoregula sp.
ACCAGTGGAATTCCCGCAACAAAATGCAAAACAAGGATGATCACCGGCTGGTGCACGAGATAGATCACCAGCGAGTGCCTGCCAAGGGCAGCAAGCGGTGACAGAACATTTGGAGGAATTGCCGGAACCGTAAAAGAACGCCTGCCGCCAGGGTAAATCATCTCGCCGGTGCCAAGCCCGATCAGGACAAGACCGAACCACGGGAAAAGGGGTGTGTAATCCACGGAATTGAAGTATGCAGGGTGGATTCCAATCGGGCAGAGCCAGAGCGGCCCGGTGATGCCTGCATATGCAAGCACGATACCGGTTACAATCACAACCGCACCGATCAGGATATTTTTTGAACGGAACCGGAAGAACAGGGGGGAGAGCATGATCGATACGCCGATAGCATGCAGGATACCGAAGATTACAAACCCCTGCCCAAGATAGAGCCATGTCGCCAGCGTCACGAGGAGCCCGCAGGCAAAGATCCCGGCACCGCGTTTAAGGAATTTTACCGCCAGCCCACCCGGTGCCATGTCCCCGGCCAACTGCACTGCCCGGGAATGGCTTACCGAGAGTGAAATACCTGCAATGAAAAGGAAAAGCGACGCAGTGGAAAATGCAAAGTATCTCCAGAACCCTCCTGAAACATTCACGGGATATATGTTGAAAAAGTTCAGGTCGAAGACCGTATGGAACACGATCATCATGAGGATCGCAATGCCCCGGGCAGCATCAAGCTCTGCAAATCTTCCGGCACTGTTCACGCCAGATGATTGGAACAGATCCTTCATATGCTCTTGCTTTTGCCGGTGACAGGTAGTTTTACTTTGAAAAGCACCAAGTTTCAGGATGATAGTTATATGACAGATGGGCATGAGAACAGGGCAGATGAACATATTATAGAAGCGATTGGCAGGTGCCGGATTATCATAAGGAACGGAAAAGTATCTGAAGTCGGCGATGCGCTGATCAAAGACTGTCCGCTCGCAAAACGGTTCGCGTACCCGATCCCTGATATTACGAAAGATTCCGTCAAAGCCAACATCGAGCACAGGATACAGGCTTTTGGCATGTGCACTCCTGATCGGGAAGTCCTTGACAGCCGGGAATTCGTCGGGTTTGGCGCTTCGGAGATCCTGAGCTTCGGGCTGCACGCGGACCTCATCGATGCAGTCGTGCTCGCCTGTGACGGTGCCGGTACCGTCATTGTCACAAAACCTGCGCTGGTACAGGGGATCGGCGGCAGGATGTCGGGACTGGTGAAGACATGCCCGTATCCTCAAGTTATGGACAAAATTGAGAAAGCCGGAGGAATTGTCCTAGACCATAAACATGCAGCAATCGATCAGGTTGCCGGTGTCGCACTTGCACATGCCAAAGGCTACAGGAACGTTGCGGTTACGGTTGCCCTGCCAGAAACCGCAGCAACAATCCGCAGTGTTTATCCAGACACCATAATCTTTGGTGTTCACGTGACCGGGCTCTCTGGAGAAGAGGCGGAAATACTCGTGTCTGCGTCCGACCTGGTTACGTCCTGTGCATCAAAGACAATACGGGAGACTGCCGGGGCAAAAGCACTCGTGCAGGCCGGGATCGCCATCCCGGTATTTGCGATGACAGAAAAGGGCAAAGGTCTCATTATTGAAAAAATCCGCCAGTCCGACGACCCGTTTCTTGTCAAACCTACCCGCCTTCCGTCTCTGGGAGCACGGCAGCCGGAACCGCTGGTTTAAAATTTTTGATTTTTCAGCGCGGTTCCGGAATCCGGGCTCCAGTTTTTTCTGGTATTATCTGCCAACCCTGGCCCCATTTTTGTATGTCAAAATGAGATAATTCAAGTGATCAACGATCCCATAATCATGCAAAATTCCATGATCACGGACCTATGCCAATAATCACCTACTACCACATCCTTGGCGTGAAAGACACTGCGACGAGAGGAGAGATTGCCGCAGCGTACCGGAAAAAAATAAAACAATGGCACCCTGACATATGCCGGCACCCGGATGCCGAAGAAAGGATGAGGGAGGTCAATGAAGCGGCAGAAGTCCTGCTCGATATCAAATTGCGCAAAGAGTATGACACTTCCCTCGCCCGTGAATTATCGTTGTTTGAGAAAGCACGATCATGGGCAAGGGAAGAACGTCAGAAGGCTGCCGGGGCGGATGAACCCGTTCACCATGAACCTTTCGTCGAAAATGTCAGAAAACGAAAAACTGCCACACACAACGACCCCTGGATTTCCCCGGGAACGACCCGCTTTGCAGTGGGATTCGGCGCGGCTGCATTTATTTTCCTTGTGCTCCTGGTCGGAATAGTTACTACCATCACGTCCCTGAGTATGTCCCAGAGCATATCACCCCACACTCCCGGCACTGCTCAGACAGCCCCCTCCGTTCCTTCGGCGGGTTCTCAATTAGCAATCGAACAGGGTGATGAACTCTTTGCAGCTGGCGATTACGAAGGTGCACTCAGGATGTATGATACTGTTATCGCGCGGAACCCCGGTATCTCAGACAAAGAAGTCTGGTACAACCGTGGCATCGCACAGAATATCCTGGGACATTACCGTGATGCTTCCTCCTCATTTGACAACGTCCTTGTGATGGCCCCTTCGGATTCGCTGGCAATGGCACAGAAAGGGGCTGCACTTCTCGGGCTTGGAAGGTATGAGGACGCGCTCGCATATACGGATCGGGCGCTTGCAGGAGATTCTGATACTGCGTGGATCTGGAACAACCGTGGTATCGCCCTCACGAGGCTGGGGCAGCAGAAAGAAGCCCGGGCGGCATTCGATAATGCCATGGTAGTCGCAACGAAAAGATCAGGATATTAAGTCCGGTTTGGGATAGTTCGCACTATTAGCGATTATCCTGTCCGTGTGCAGGCATGCCGGACCTGTAAAAAGGAGCGTAAAAGTCCGGTTTCGGTTGACAGTTTTTCAACCGCCATTTTGTTAAGAAGAGAATCAATTATTATAATCAGTATTAAGATAGTTCTTTGACTACATATCCACAGGGGGGGTTGCGTGAGAAAGGAGATGAGTGATCAGGAGGGAGCTTACAAATGGTTCAACCGTGGGATCGCGCTTATCAAGCTCGGGCGGTACGAGGAGGCGACGGCCGAGTTCGACCGGGTGATCTTGGTCCTCCCACGGTATGCCGATGCATGGTACAATAAAGGCAACGCGCTGAACCGGCTCGGGCGGTACGAGGAAGCAAACAGCGCATATGACAAAGCGCTCGAACTCAACCCCGACCATGCGGTAGCATGGAACAACAAAGGATCCGCACTCAACAAGCTCGGGCACTACGAGGATGCGCTTGCCGCGCTCAACCGTGCACTCACTATCGACCGGGATCAGGCGGTGGTCTGGTTCAACAAAGGGACCGCACTTGACAATCTCGGACAATATGAAGAAGCGATCAACTCCTATGACCGGGCTCTCACCCTGCGTCCCAGCGATGCCGATGCCTGGAACAACAAGGGCAGCGTGCTGATCAAAATCGGGAAGTTTGAGGACGCTGTTGCGGCGATCGAGAAAGCGATCAGCATCCTCCCGAAATTTACCGCAGCCTGGTTCAACAAGGGAGGTGCCCTGTGCAGGCTCGGACACCTTGAGGATGCACTGGGTGCGTACGATACCGTAAACTCTCTTGATCCGAAGTATGCAGAAGCCTGGAACGCGAGGGGTAAGGTGCTCAGTCGTCTTGGGAGAACAGATGAGGCGATCGATTCCTTCGACCACGCAATTGCCCACCGCCCGAATTATGCCGGAGCCTGGTTTGCCAAGGCCGAAGCACTTCGCGACATCAACCAGGAACAGAAAGCGCAAAGTGTGTATGAAACAGCGGTCGCACTCAACCCGAACTATGCAGAGGCATGGTCGCAGACGGTGTCTGTGCCCCGGAAGGTACAGGAAGTTCCTGTACCGGTTGAAACACCCGTTGAGATTGATACGCTCCCGGAAGAAGAAATTGAAGATTTGAAGGCCGAAGAGCCGGTTGAACCCCCTGAGCCGGTTTTTGAGCAGGAGCCGTCAGGAGAGAGAGAAGAAATTGCCGAAGCGGACGATGCAGCGACCTGGCACGAGAAAGGACGCGCACTGGACACGACCGGACGTTACGAGGAGGCAGTGGAAGCATACGGACATGCGCTCTCTTTTGACCCGGATAACCCCATTATCTGGAACACTATGGGGAAGGCACAGGACAAGATCGGGCTGCACCGTGAAGCGATCGAAGCGTACGACCGTGCACTTGCACTCGATAAAAATGATGCGATCACATGGTGCAACAAAGGTCTGGCACAAAAGGATCTTGGAAAACTCGCAGAAGCAATTGATTCATACGATGCAGCGATCAAAATCGACCCCCACGACGCTATCGCATGGTTCAACAAGGGGATCATCCTCCATGGCCTCAACCGTGATACTGAGGCACTGGCTGCGATTGAAACCGCGCTGGTCCTTGAACCGCAGGACTCCCGTGCATGGGTGATCAAAGGCACGCTCCATAATTCTCTTGGTGCCTTTGAAGAGGCGGTGGCGGCGAGTGACCGTGCAACCACCCTGGACCCTGATAACCCTGTCGCATGGGTAACACGGGGATCTGCGCTGAGACCGCTTGGCAGGGTACAAGAGGCGATTGAATCATTCAACCTCGCCATCGATCTCGGTACCCGTGATCCCGCTGCATGGAACAGGAAGGGGGAAGCACTTTCCGAGCTCGGCCGGTACGAAGAGGCGGTAGCGGCATACCAGAGTGCCCTCGATCTTGCTCCCCATGATGCCACCATCTGGAACAGCAAAGGGCTGGCGCTTGCCAGTTTTGGCATGCATAAGGAGGCACTTGCCGCTTACGTGCAGGCAACCGGGAACAGTCCTGACTTTGCTGCAGCTTGGGCAAATACGGGGAACACGTTCTCGGTACTTGGGCAATTTGATGATGCAATCCGGGCATTTGACCGCGCTCTTGCTCATGATAGTGACAATCCGGCGCTCTGGTACAGCCGGGGAGCAGCACTCGCAACGCTGAACCGGTATGAAGAGGCAATCGCCGCGCACGACAGGGCGATCGCCCTGCACCCGGAATACGGGAATGCGTATTCAGGCAAGGGATCAGTACTTGCTGCTCTCGGCAATCATGAACAGGCCGTCAGCGCTTTTGACCATGCGCTCGCTCTTGAACCTGACCATGCAGCAGTCTGGGACCTGCGGGGGAAGTCATTATGGTCGCTCGGGAGGATTGAGGAAGCGGTTGAGTCCTTTGAAAAGTCCATTAAACTCGATCCTGACAACCCTCGTATCTGGCAGAACAAGGGGGAACTCCACGATCAGCTGAACCAGTACAATGACGCACTCGCATCGTTTGACAACGTGCTCAGCCTTGAACCGGACAATGTCCTTGCAGGAATCCGCAAGGCCGAAATCCTCTTGAAACTCGGAAGACCGGATGAGGCAATCGCCTCATTTGACCGGGCTATCGCTCTTGATCCCGGCAACGCTGCAGCATGGGCGGGTCGGGGGGAGGCGCTTGCGGGGAGAGGGAGCAATGAACAGGCAGTGGAATCGTTTGAGCGTGCCCTCGATATCAATGATCAGGATAGCAGGATATGGCGCAGGAAGGGGGAATTACTGCTTGTATTCCGGCAGGATAAAGAGGCAGTTGCAGCATTCGAGCGGGCTGTTGCGCTGAGTCCTGCTGACACCGCAGCATGGGCTGGAAAGGGTGGTGCGTATGCCAGTCTCGGGAATTATGAACAGGCGATTGCAGCGCTCGATACTGCACTCTCCCAAGAGCCGGACAACACAGACCTTTTGATACGTAAAGGTGGCGCTCTCCTTTCGCTGAACAGGTTTACCGATGCCCTTCATGCATTCGAGCGGGCTGCCACTTTAAGCCCCGGGAATACCGGTGCATGGACGGGGAAGGGCAGTGCTTTAGCGTCTCTTGGGCAGGCAGGAGAAGCACTCGGGGCGTTTGAACAGGCACTCGAAGTGGATCCCCGTTTGCCCGATGTATGGGTCAAAAAGGGCGAGTCCCTTGGTGATCTCGGGCAGTTAGATGATGCGATTGCGGCATATGACCGCGCAGTCTCCCTCAAACCTGATTATTATGCAGGATGGGCAGGCAGGGGTACTGCACTTGTATCTCTTAGACGGTATCGTGATGCTCTCGAATCTTTTGACCGCGCACTTGCGCTCGAACCGGCTGACGGACGGGTCTGGATAGCGCAGGGGCGCGCCCTGTTCAACCTGGACCGGTATGACGACTCCCTTTCAGCCTTTGACCATGCACTCGCACTCCAGAAGGAGAGCGGACCGGCACACTACTGGAAAGGAAGAGCGCTGCACGCCCTCGCCCGGTATCCTGATGCACTTGTGACCTATGAAAAGGCACTTGCAGCAGTCCCTTCGGATGCAGGAACATGGGCTGCAAAAGGGGATGCACTGAGCAGCATGGGACGGTACGAGGAAGCCATCAGTGCATATACAAATGCACTCACCCTCAACCCCTCAGATCACGTTGTCTGGAACAACCGGGGATCTGCGCTGAACGAACTCGGGCGCTATGACGAGGCGATCGACGCATATGACAAGGCACTGTCGCTCTCTGCCAATGACCCTATTGTCTGGAACAACAAGGGATCTGCGCTCATCAATCAAGGGAATTATGACCGTGCCCTTGGCATTTTTGATACTGCGATCGGGCTTGCACCGTCCTATGCACAGCCATGGTATAATAAAGGGCACGCACTCGATGCACTGGAGCAGTATGAGGAGGCGGTCGCTGCCTACGAGACCGCTCTCACCATCGTCCCGAACTATGCCGATGCATGGTACGGCAAAGGGAAAGTGCTCGCAGCCCTCGGCCGCAACGACGAGGCTGTTGCAGCATACCGGAAAGCGATCAGCATTCATCCATCCCATGCAGAGGCATGGTCAGGTCTGGGTACCACGCTCGAAGCACAGCACCAGTATGAAGAAGCGATCGACGCTTTTGAACATGCGCTTTCAATCGATCCACAGAACGCCTTGATCTGGTCAGCAAAGGCACATGCATTAACCAACGTAAAGCGTCACACCGAAGCACTCGCGGCGTTTGAGCGGGCAATCAGCCTTGAACCGGAGAACGCTGCAATCTGGCTTGCGAAGGGGTCGGCACTTCAGGACACCGGCAGGCTGCCGGAGGCAGCTGATGCCTGGGAACATGCCACCGCCATGGACCCGGCATCCACAGAAGCATGGTTCTCCCTGGGAAGAGTCCTGTGCACGCTCGGAAGGTACCGGGAAGCGGTTGCTGTGCTCGACCGAGGGCTTTCCCTTGAACCGGTCAATGCAGGCGCCCGGGCAACCAAAGGGCAGGCACTTGAGAGCCTCGGGAGGGCAGAAGAGGCGATCCGGGAGTACGACCAGGCGCTTGCAGCCCAGCCGGAGAACGCCCTGTTCTGGGACCTGCGCGGCAACGCCCTTTCGGAGTTCGGGAGGCATACAGAAGCACTGGAAGCATATGACCGGGCGCTTGCCATCGATCCGGACAATGCTTCGGTCTGGAACAGCCGTGGCAACACATTGTCGGCACTCGAACGCTACTCAGAAGCTATCGACGCTTATGACAAGGGGCTTGCACACGAACGGGACGATGCCACGCTCTGGTTCAACCGTGGGCTCGCGCTCACCTGCCTTGAGCAGTACGCTGACGCGCTGGAGGCATATGACCACACCCTCAAGCTTGCACCCGATGACGCGGATGCGTGGAATAACCGGGGGAACACGCTGGAGCGGCTGGAGCGGTTTGAAGAGGCAACAGAGGCGTACGACCGGTCGATTGCCATTAATCCTGAGGACGCTGTCGTCTGGTATAACAAGGGGAATGTCCTCCGCCGGCGTGATAGGGTACAGGAGGCTGTCGCTGCATATGACCGGGCAACCACGATCAGTCCGGGCGATGCAGAAGCATGGTTCTCGAAAGGGTCAGCGCTTTTCGATCTCGGGATCTACAACGACGCAATAACCGCACTCGATCAGGCGCTGTCGCTTGCCCCTGACCATGATGGTGCATGGTACTGGAAAGGTCTGGCGCTGGCAAAGATGGGGCATGCCGAAGAGGCAATCGCTGCCTTTGACCGTTCCCTTGAAATCAATCCCCAATTCTCTGATGCATGGTACGGCAAGGGCATGGCATTCTCATCTCTTAAAAAGTATGAGGAAGCGGTTGCCGCATTCGATGCCTCGCTCGCTTCAGATGACCATGCTGCCGCCGGATGGTTTGGCAGGGCGGATTCGCTCCAGCATCTCGGACGGCAGAACGATGCGGTCAATTCGTACGAGCACGGACTTGCCATTGACTCCCTGAACACCAGTGCATGGTATAAAAAAGGAGATGCACTGTACGATCTCGGACAATATCCTGAAGCACTGGCTGCTTATGAACGGACGCTTTCCCTCGATCCTGCCCGGACTGCCGCGTGGAACGGGAGGGGGTCTGCACTGATCGGGCTCGGGCGGTCTGAGGAGGCGGTTGCTGCGTTTGACCGGGCGCTTATGATCGACCCGGATGATCCGGTCGTCCTCTACAACCGGGGCACTGCGCTGGAGAGCCTGAACCGGTATGATGAATCCGTGGCTGCGTATGACAAGGCAACAGAACACCTGCCAAAAGACGCAGACCTCTGGCACAGGAGAGGACTTGTCCTCCTGCGGCAGGGCAGGTTTGAAGATGCAATCGCATCGTTTGACCACGCACTTTCTGTACAGCCTGATGATGCCGTGGTCCTGCACAACAAGGGACTTGCACAGGTCCGTACCGGAAAACCGGAGGACGCGATCATCTCCATCGATAAAGCTCTTGTCCTCAACCAGAACGATGCCGCCGCATGGAACAATAAAGGGACCGCACTGAGCATGACCGGAAGGAACGAGGATGCTGTCCTCGCATATGACCATGCCCTTGCCCTGACCCCCGATGATGCGGATGCATGGTTCAACAAGGGCAACGTCCTGACTGATCTTGGCAGGCACGAGGATGCCGTCGCAGCCTACGAACATACCCTTGCGATCAAACCCGATGATGGGGAGGCATGGGAAAATAAAGGGCTCGCGCTTATCGCACTGGGCAGGGCGTCCGATGCCGTTGCTGCACTCGACCGGGCGCTTGCCATCAATCCCGATAATGCGGATGCATGGAACAGCAGGGGATCTGTCCTCGACCGGCTCGGGCGGCATGAGGAGGCGGTCACGGCGTACGACCGCGCGCTTGCTCTCGATCCAGGTCACACGGATGGCTGGAAGAACAAGGGGCTCGCGCTTAACAAGCTCGGGAGGTTTGAAGAGGCAGTCTCGGCGTACGACCGCGCGCTCGCCCTTGACCCGGATCACGCTGTCGGCTGGAACAACAAGGGCAACGCCCTTCACCGGCTCGGGCGGCATGACGAAGCGATTGCTGCATATGATGAAGCGCTCGCCCGGCACCCGAACCACCCGGTGGGCTGGAAGAACAAGGGGCTCGCCCTCCACAAACTCGGACGGTATGAAGAAGCAGTTGCTGCATACGACCGGGCGCTCGCCCTCAGGCCGGAAGATGCGGACCTCTGGTACAACAAGGGCAACGCCCTCAACCGGCTCGGGAAGTTCCGGGATGCGCTCGCGGCAATCGATAAAGCACTTGCCATCAATCCCGATGACGCGAGCTCGTGGAACAACCGCGGGTCTGCATTAAACCGGCTCGGCATGCAGGACGAAGCGATCATCGCGTATGAAAAAGCCCTGACCATCAACCCCAATGATGCAGATGCATGGTTCAACAAAGGCAATGCCCTTACAAACCTTGGCAGGATCCAGGAAGCGATCGAGGCATTTGACCACGCGCTCGCAATCAATCCCGATGACGTGAGCGCATGGAACAACAAGGGGTCTGCATTAAACCGGCTCGGCATGCATACAGAAGCAGTGGAAGCATACGATAGGGCGCTTGCCCTTGACCCCGGTCATGCAGTTGGGTGGAACAACCGGGGAAATGCACTCAAAAAACTCGGGCGCTTTGAAGAGGCAATCGCATCATATGACCGGAGCCTTGCCATCGATCCAGACTATGCGAAAGGATGGTTCTTTAAGGGAACGGCACTGGGCGAACTCCAGCGGCACACCGAAGCGCTCGTGGCATTTGACCGGGCACTCGCGATCGATCCGAATGACTCGCTCGCATGGTTCAATAAGGGGACTGCGCTCCAGATGCTCGGCCGGTACCGGGAGGCACTTGCTGCTTACAACCGGGTGCTCGCCATCAATCCCCACGATGAGCGGGTGCAGCGGATGAAAAATGACCTGATAAAAATGTTGAAACAGGCTTAGAATTCCACTTGTTTTAACCTTTTTTTTGGCTCTTGAGAAATCCCTGATCTCACACCATTACCAGAGACCCATGATGAACCGGTTTACGATGGATATCGCAAGGGGGGCTGCCGCAGTGGCGGGGATAATGTAAATCGAAGTTCACCAGAGCCCTTTTTTTTACACATGCGGATCCTGATTGGATAACCTATCGATAAGAACGTGGTTGCGGGATTCAAAAGAGCGGGAAATTGATCAAAAACAACGTATTTTAAAGGAGAGGATAACCACTTATACATCCGTGGATGTCCCGCGTGCATCTGCGCTGAGGTGATACGGGTTATGGCAGAGAAAGAACTCAAAGATGCAGCAAAGGATCTTGGGGAAAAGGCGAAATTTCTGGAGAAAGGTGCGCTCGGGTTCCAGGCTGAGTTCATGGAGTTCCTTAAAAAGTACCAGGTGATCGGGCTTGCCGTTGCGTTCGTGATCGGTGCCGCGGCAACCAAATTGATCTCATCGATGGTGCAGGACGTCATCATGCCCATCGTTGCGGTGATCATACCGGGCGGGGACTGGCGTCAGGCGGTATTACAGGTCGGCCCGATCAAGTTCCTTGCCGGTGACTTTGTGGGCGCAATCATCGACTTTGTGATCATCGCGCTGGTGGTCTTCCTGCTCGTGAAATACGTTATGAGGGGGGACACATCAAAAAAGATTTGAGATTCTCTTTTCGGGCGCTTCGCATACGATGAAAAAGATCGGATCTCATTTTTCTTGAGTGCTGCGCACACGATGAAGAAAATTTAATTTTTTCCCGGGATTTTTAAAAATGATAGTGCATTCTTCCCGATTCTCTCTTGTTTACCAATTAAGATATCGCTCTGTTAGTACAGGTTGGATTTTTTAGGAGAGTATTACAGGACCGTCCGGTATATTCTCTTTTTCCTCTGTCCTGCCTACCAGCACCAGAATTGCCGGCATTACGATGATCGCCCCGGCAAGTGCAAAGAAAACGGAGATTACCGTGACCGTGCCGAAGTTGCTGATGATGCCAAAGGAGGAGGTCATAAGCGCAGCAAACCCGAAGACAGTCGTCATGCCGGAGACCGTGATCGCGGTGCCGATCTGCTGGATGCTGTACCGGATCGCGGAAAGGAGCGCCATTCCCTTCTCGCGCTCCTCGTAATACCGCTCCATGATCAGGATTGTGTACTCTGATGCAACCCCGACCGACATCGAACCAAGTGTGGCCGTGAGCGGAGTGTAGTCGATGGACAGCAGGTACATGATCAGCCCGTTCCACCCGACAATCATGATAATGGGGACAAGCGGGGTCGCTGCTTTGACAAATTTCCGGTATATGATGAACAGGAATATAAAAATCATGCCAAAGCCAAGGAGTGTCATCTGGGTCTTGCCCTGCCGTATCTCCCATATGAGGTTCGTGAACATCTCACCCATGCCGGTGAACGAAGCGGAAATACCCGGCGGGGGGGCTTTCCACTCCAGGTCCCGTTTCATGTTCTCCATCATCGACATCGCCACATCGTTAGGCATATCTGTTGTCGAGAATTCAATCACCGCTTCAGTCCTGCCACTCAGGAACCGTTTGCGGGCATCTTCCGGAATCTGTGCCAGTGTACTGTCGATCTCCGGGCCAGTGAGTGGCAGCACTCCACCATTATACTGCCTGAGGTAGGTTGCGATGCTCATTGATCCGATGATCTTGCTGTTGTGTGTCTCCTCATATTCCTGGAATTCCGCAACCCAGCGGACAGCGTCCGGGGAGATTACATCATCACCACGGATGAGTACCGGGGTCGTCGACGTCTCACCCATCGTGCGCTTTACCTTGTCAAGGTTCACTTTTGCCGGCATGTCTGCCGGGACAAACGTCTTTTCATCGGTATTGACGATGATCTCGTTGTCCATCTGGAACCCGATAAACGCAATCATGATGCAAAGGATCAGGATCGGGACCGGATTTCTTGAAACAATCCCCACAACACCCCCGACATATTCGTTGTACCGGTCGACATACGACTTCTCTGGCACTTTATCCGGATGGTCCTCAACAACCGGCCGGTACCGGGTAAGAATGCCAAACGTGGGCACGATCACGATCGCGGCTAAATAGCAGCACAGAAGACCAATCACGCAGGTGATCCCAAAGCTCCGTATCATCGGGAGCGGGGAAATCCAGAGAGCGATAAAGCCCATCGCGGTGGCAAGCATCGCGTAGATGACCGATGGCCCGGCTTTTGTTATGGTCGTCCTTACCGCTTCCGGTAGCGGGGCTTTCCGGGATTCTTCATCAAACCGCGAGTGGAACTGGCTCGCGTCATCGATCCCGATCCCGATCATCACCGGGAAAGCGCCGATCGTGACCATGGTGATCGGCATGCCCGAAAAGCCGATGAACCCGAAAGTGAAAATGAGTCCAATACCGACAATAAAGACCGAGAGCAGCCGGTAACGGACATGCCCGAAAAGGAGCCCGACGGCAACGACCATCAGGACCATCGCGATAAGGATGAGCATGCCCATAGACGTGCCCATCTCTTCTGACATTTCCTTGGAGAACGCCGTGTTGCCCGTGACCACAACACTGACACCGGGCGGACGTTCAGAGAGGCTCACCCGTCTGTTGACATTGTCGATCACGCTGTACTGCTGGGAATTCCCCAGCCCGGGTTCGAGTGTCGCAACCGCTATAGTCATGGTGCGGGACGGCACGTATCGCGCAAGGATCTCCGCAGGAACCTGCTCTTCTATGCGCCGGATCTCCGCAGAATTTGCAGGAAGGACACCCCCGTTCTGGTTTTTCACCAGGTCAGCGATGCTCGTTATCCCCGTGACATAGCGCTCCCGCCCGACATCGTCCTGCAGCCGTTCAATATACGCAAGCACATCAGGGTTTAAGACATCGTCTGCTTCGACGAGGATCATGATACTGTCGGACTGGAATGTTTTGGTGTACCTGTCCAGCAGCATCCCACGTTCCGTGTCCTTGTCAAGGTAGGTTTCACTGCCCGTCTGCATCGTGATGAATGTCGTCCCGTAGAGGGCGACTGCGATCAAGGCGAGAAAAAGGATCGCTACCGTTTTCGGGCGTGTGAGGATGACCGATGAGAGCGTTTCAAACGGGGAGTGCATGGGAACCTATAGAAAGAAAGGTTGGAGGGGGTATGTGATAAATTGTTTTTTTTACAACTGCATCAACAATTCCTGAATGACCGGGTATTTACAAGGGAGATGCCATGAGCCGGGTTGATTGCCATCTCTCCAATAAAGATATACCCTGCATTCGTATGAGGAACGAAGGTGGAGACCTTTTTAGAGCGCAAGCATCCGATCGATGGCACAGCGCGCCCTGCGGGCAATATCCTCAGACACATGGATCTGTGGCTGCAGGTTTTTGAGTGCATCCCTGACTTTTCCAAGATCGGTCTTTTTCATATTCCTGCATACCGCTGTTTCTGAAAGTGGAAAGCATTTCTTATTAGGGCACTCTTTATGGATCCGGTGCAGGATACCTGTTTCAGTACCGATAATAAATTCTTTTTCGGGAGAGGAACACACCTCCCTGATAATTCCTGACGTGCTTGCCACGGTATCAGCGAGATCGATAACTTCGGGGCGGCATTCGGGATGAACCAGCACCACTGCCCCGGGATGCCGTTTTTGGGCAGCCTGCACATCTTCTTTTCTGATCTGGTCATGGACAATGCAGAACCCTTCCCATGGCAGGACTTCCTTGTCGGTGAACCGGGCGGTATACCGTGCGAGGTTCCGGTCAGGAACAAAGATCACCGTGTCCTGGTCCAGTGAGTTAACCACTTGTACCGCATTTGCAGACGT
>JAPKXV010000173.1 GCA_026394635.1 Methanoregula sp.
GGTTTCCGCAATCTCCCATCTCGATGAGGCCGCGATGAGCGTATACGGGAGAAAGTTCGACCCGACCCGGGTCATGCAGCTGGGCATGAAGATCCGGCGCTGGCGCCTGCTCGGGGCGTCGGCACTTGAACTCTGCTATGTCGGCGCTGGCAGGATCGACGGGTTCATCGACCTCCGGGGCACCCTGCGCGTGACCGATGCCGCTGCCGGCATGCTCGTCTGCACCGAAGCCGGCGGCAGGGTAACGGATCTCGAAGGCAGCACGATCCGGGTCCCGAACGAAGTGACGATCGGCAGGGGCCTTGCCGCCACAAACGGCGTGCTGCACCACAAAGTGATCGAATACCTGAGGTGATGTCAGAATGAAGATGCTCCTGGTTTCACGGATTGACTCCGGCGACGTGATCGGGTATACCCGGCAGCTTGGCGCGGACCTCATGGTTCGGGGACATGAGGTAACGTTCGAAGAGGAGACGGCCGGACCCCTGGGTGTGCCCGGTGTTTCTCTCTCGTCCGCCTCGCCTGACCTCGTTGTCGTAGTCGGTGGCGACGGTACGATACTGCGGTCCATCCAGCGGATGGAGCGGCAGGTTCCCCTCATCGGGATCAACTGGGGGGAGGTCGGTTTTCTTGCCGATCTCGAACCTGCAAAAGCCCTCGATTTCCTCGCATCACTCCCAAAAAATTTCAGTACCGAGCAGCGGATGCGGATTGCATTCACCCACGATGGGGTGCATCTCGGTGAAGCGTTGAACGAGGCGCTTATTGTGACAACCCGGCCGGCAAAGATGCTGCGGTTCTCCATCCTCATCGACGGCGTCGTTGCAGAACAGTTCGGCGCCGATGGCCTGCTCGTCAGCACCCCGACGGGTTCCACCGCGTACGCAATGAGTGCCGGCGGGCCAATCGTCGACCCCCGCATCCAGGGAATTGTGCTGGTGCCCCTCGCGCCCTACATGCTCTCCTCCCGCCCCCACGTGATCAGCAGCGACCGGCGCATTGAGATCAAACTGGAGAGCGCAAAACCCGCAGACCTTGTCATTGACGGGCAGCGGACCGTGGAGCTGGGGACCAATGATATTATCGAGGTGAAAAAATCGGCCCGTCCTGCGCTGCTGGTGGATGCCGGGCAGAATTTCTTTGCAAAAGTGGACCGGAAGCTCAGGCGGTTGTGATGAGGGCTTTTTATCCAGTCCTTATCCTTTAATTCTCTCTCATCAATCCAGAACCCTTTTTTTAAAATGACCGCTTCGTCCGTATATCCCGGACAGCATTTTTATGACAAGGGTGTCGTTGCACCTGTCAAACGGTACATATCTTGGGGAACCAGAATCCCAAACCGCACCCCTTTTCCCGGTTCACCGTTCTCCGTGATGGTGATACGGGTGATTGCGAGGATCTCGCGGGCGAGGAACAATCCCAGCCCGGTGTTCTTTCCGAAGCCTTTATGGAATATTTTTTGTTTTTCTTCCCTGAGGATACCGATCCCGTCATCCTCATAGACCAGTGTCAGCCCTTCTTCATCCACCCGGTGTGTGATGCGGATCCTGGTGAGTTTCTCACCATACCGCAGGGAGTTATCAATCAGGTTGTAGAAGACCTTCTCAAGGAGCGGGTCAGCATAGATTTCGATATTTTTTTCACAGGGTTCGATGATGACGGATGTCGTGGTGAACGATGAAGCAGCATTCATGAAGTGTGTATGCACATTCTGCCACACCGGTGTTTTAACCCCGATGTCATGATACTCCTGGGTAAACGATATCTGCCGGCTGATGGTGTCAGCAGCCCTCTTGGCATTCTGCAGGAAAGAGAGCGTCTCTTTGTTATCAACCATCTCTTCTATCAAACTATGGTGGATATTCAGGACCGTAATCTGGTTGAGAATATCATGCCGCGTGATACTGTTGAGTAATTGTAACTTTTTATTCGCCCGTTCCAGCGCCTCTTGTGTTTTTTTCAGTTCCGTGACATCGATAAGGACTCCCCTGAGTCCCACAGGAACGTTTCCATCCAGAATTACATTGGAAAATACGATTACCGGAAACACCGTCCCATCTTTTCTTTGCGCTGTGTAGCTTGTTCCACCGAGTCGTTCTCCCTGCAGGATCCTCAGAATGTTTTCTTTGAGCCGGTTATGATCGCCAGTACTAAAAACTGAAAGGACATTTATCCCCTTTTCCAGGTCCTCTTTTTCATAGCCAAATGTGTTCAATGCAACAGAGTTGGCGGAAATGATGGTACCTCCCCGGTCAATTTCAAAAATGGTCTGGGGCAATAATTCAACCAGTTCCCGGAATTTTCTTTCGCTTTGCGTGAGCGCGTCTTCCATTTGTTTGCGTTCTGAAATGTCATGGGCGATGGTCGACGCACCAATAATTGTCCCCCGATGATTAGTAATCGGGGAAATGGAGAGAGAGACGTCAATTTTTCTCCCGCTTTTTGTCTCCCGTATCGTCTCGTAGCGTTCTATGGACTCTCCTTTCCGGATTTTATCCAGCAGGTATCTGATATCATCTGGTCTATCCGGTGGGAGCAGGACGGCAATTGGCATGCCCGTGACCTCTGCGGCGCTGTACCCGTACAGACGTTCAGCACCTTTATTCCAGT
The DNA here is from genome assembly GCA_026394635.1 of Methanoregula sp. Classification (GTDB taxonomy): domain Archaea; phylum Halobacteriota; class Methanomicrobia; order Methanomicrobiales; family Methanospirillaceae; genus MVRE01. The sequence goes on from JAPKXV010000173.1 coordinate 2,611, forward strand.
AAGTAATGATACCATCAAGGGTTTTTCCTATGATCGCATCGCTTGACGATTCCACGATCTCAACAAGGCGATCATGGATCCTCTGTTCATGCGAGAAGTACATTGCGAGATATGATACCACGAATCCAATAATAATAAAAATCCCCGCGTGCCCAAGACTGGCAATTACAATTTCAGGAGATTCATGGGACGTTACCATGATCATCGCAAGGAACAGGACTCCATATCCTAGCGAGATAAGGACACCGCGCCGGGGATATGAATACGCAGTGAGAATAATGGGAATATAAAACAAGAGATAGAAAAGGCTGTTCTGGTTGGCAAAGACTAAGGTAAAAAAATTTATAATAATTGCTATCAGGGAGGTAATAACAATAAGAAACAGGATAAGGCCGGGTTTTTTTTGTGCCATTTCAAGTCTGTTGCCAGCCATAAACCTGTGACCCTCTCTGACTATAAAATTCCTTCATGAACTTAATTATCTTATGATTTGCACGGATAATCCCGCAGTTTCTTCATAGTGCTGTTTTGTCCTGATGTCGGAACCAATCATGTGAGAAAACCCCATCTGTATAAAAAGCGGGGTTTTCGACGATACTCAAGGCCTGTCATAAACCCTTTCAGGTCCAGAGAGAACAGAACAGTATTTTTATCATCCCGGACGGTGAGTGGAAGGTGCGGATACGATGTGTGAATCGCAGGATATCAGCAGGAGTAAAGACAGATGGAAGAATCGGCAAGGACAAAGATCGATTATGCACAATGTTCCGAAACCTTAAAAAAATACCTCGGGCTCCACGGCTCACCGGTAGCCCTGATGCTCGCGCCAAAAAAGGAACTGATCCCGGAAGGGATGAAGCAGGTCGAGGGGAAACACCGGCACTGCGGCATGGTGACCCTCGCACGAAAGGAAGGCAGAATATTCTTTGCAACGGTTGACAACCATGAATGCATGGGCGGTGCATGGGCGCTGGGCCTGCGGGAGATGACCGAGACACTCAGATCCGGGCAGTTCTATTACAAGCTCGGCAAGTTCGAAAGCTGGGCGGCGTGCAAGCGCACGATCGACCGCATCCATCACCTTGATGCACAGGAGACCTATGCAACGCTCTACGCGCCGCTTGAGACAACCCCGTTTGCGCCTCACGTCATCCTCATTGTCGCAAACCCCCGCAGCATGCTCAAACTCGCCCAGAGCTCGCTCTTCCGTCTCGGCGGCAGGGTCCATGCGGAGTTCTCGGGCATCCAGTCCGTCTGTTCCGATGCAGCAGCCCAGACCTACCTGACCGGAAAACCGAACTTTTCGCTGGGGTGTGACGGTTCCCGGAAGTTCTCCGGGATCGCAGACGACGAGATGGTGATGGGGTTCCCCGGCGAGATGCTCGTGGAGATCACCGAAGCGGTCAAGGTCGTCACCGGTGCGCCGGGATCGGTATAACAAAAAACACCTCCTTTTTTTGGCTCGGGAAAATTCCGCTCCAGCCTCCGGCATAAGCGCTCCCTGACGGATCGCTTTTCCTAAAAAGAGCCCTTTTTTTTGGTTCGAAGGAAATCCCCGTCCAACCTCCGGTATAGCGTATCAGTATTCCCTGCTGGATCGACTTTCCTGGAAGTGCCTCTCTATTCATAATTACGGTTTTAGCCCGTTCCTCTAACCTTTTCGCGAGGGTAGTGGTCATGGAACGCACCGGGTGAATCCGGGATCAGAAATAAAAGGCTTATCTTGAAAGCGGTTTTACGTAGTAGGTACCAGGTGATCGTGTTGCAGGTCTCCATGAAGCTTGAGATGAAGGATGCGCCGGGGCAGCTCGTTGCAGCGCTCAAACCCATATCTGAAGTCGGGGGAAATATCATCGCGGTGATCCACCAGCGCGACCCGGACTCATGTGATGACACCTTAAACGTCCAGATCGTCCTTGAGCTGAAGGAAGGCAGGCTTGACGACCTTGTTGCACTGTTAAAAAAGCAGGGAGTCCATATCCAGCGGATCGGGAAGGAGCGGCTCCTGTACCGGCGCACCGTCATCATGATCGGGCACCTGATGCATACCGACCTGTCCGACACGGTCGACCGGATCGACTCCACCGGTTTTGCCGAGGTAAGCGAGCTCTCGATGAGCATGCCGGCAGTCAGTGAGCGCTCCTCATCCCGGCTCACCATCAAGTCGGTTACGCGGGATGACATGGAACGGGCGGTCTCAATTCTTCGCACCGTTGCACGGGAAAAAAACCTCCTGTTGATCGAACCGATGGAGGAGATCGCATGAAGATCGCCCTGCTCGGGATGGGATCGGTTGGCCGGGGAGTCCTCGAGATGATCGCTGCAAAAGACCTCGGGATCACCGTCACCGGGATCGCGGACTCCAAAAGCGGGGTCATCGATCCTGACGGAATCAACCCTGCCCGTATCCTCAAGGCGAAAAAAAAGACCGGGCTGTGCGGGAATAAAAAGATCTCTGCGGCCGACGTTGTCAGCAAGGCTGACTATGATGCGCTCGTGGAGGTCACCCCCACCAACGCAACGACGGGTGAACCCGGGCTGGGGTACATCAGGCAGGCACTCAAACGAAAAAAACACGTTGTCACCTCCAACAAGGGGCCGATCGCGCTTGCCTACAAGGAGCTCAAAACGCTTGCAGCAAAGAACGGCGTCGAACTCCGGCACGAGGCGACCGTTGGTGGTGCAATCCCGATCTTCCACACCCTCGAGCACGGGCTTGCTGGCAACGAGATCCTCGCGATCTTCGGCGTCCTCAACGGCACCTGCAACTACATCCTCACCCGGATGTCAGACGAAGGGCTCACGTACGAACAGGCGCTGCTCGAGGCGCGGGAGCTGGGCTACGCAGAGGCTGACCCCACCTATGATGTGCAGGGCATCGATGCGGCGATCAAACTGGTGATCCTCGCAAACACCATCTGGGGCAACGGGGTTTCCTTAAAAGATGTCAACCGGACCGGCATCGACCTGCTCACGCCGGATGCACTGCGGCTTGCCGAGGAGGAAGACTGCACCATCCGCCTGATCGCCGAGGCAATCCCGAAGAAGGGGTTGCTGCGGGTCTCCCCCCGGATCATTGAGAAGAACCACCCGCTCGTCGTTGATGGGACCCTGAACGCAATCACGCTCGAGACCGATATGGCAAAGGAGATTACCCTGATCGGCAAAGGCGCCGGTTCCCTGGAGACGGCGAGTGCAATCATCGGCGACCTGCTCTTCATCCGCGACCGCTATGTCAAGCGTCCTTGAACACCGGCGGGAATATCTTCGCCTGATGCGGCAGTTCACCCTCGACAACGGGACCTTTACGGTGACGGATATCCAGCAGGCAGCACAGATCCCGCGGAGCACAGCGCAGGACTGGATCATGCGGCTCGTGCAGGAAGGCTGTGTCCTCATCCGGGCGGAGAAACGGGGACGGAGTGCAGCCCGGTATGCAGCGATGAGCGCCATGCCCGCGTCCACCTGCCGGCGCATTTTCACCACCATCGATGGCGACAAGGTGGAGATCTACCACGACTGCATGAGCGGGGCATGCGCCGCGTTCTGCGGGTTCCACCACGCCCTTGCCGGCGGGGTCATCGCATCCGTCGAGCGGGACGGCACTCTCCTGCGGGAATGCGCACGGATCGGCACCCGGGACGTCGATGTCGGGCTCTCTCCTCTGGCTGCGGTGGGGGTGAACGGGGTTGCCCGTGAAGGGGACTATATCGTCCAGCACATCCACTCGATCGGCGGGCCGGCGTACTCGCTCTCGGACATGATGGCACGAGCCGACGGGGTATGCCGGGTTGAATCGGAGCACGCAGGCATCATGGTGCAGGGAAGTGTGTGGACACGGGCGCTCACCCATGTCACGATCGGGATCGATGATACGGACTCAAAAACCGGCGGTGCGACGTTTGCTCTCGCGCTCGCCCTCCTTGCCCATGTCAGCCGGATCAAGGGCGTCCTGCCGATCGCCCACCATGTCGCGATGCTCAACCAGGACGTCTTTTCCAAGACTGCCGGCAACTCGGCGAGTTTTATCGAGGTCGCCGTTGAACCAAAAAAATATATGGACTTACTCGAACGCACCCAAAAATTTGTTGCCGGTGAGTCGCTCTCGGCAGAATGGGGTATTGCGGTAAAAGCCGGGTTCACCGTGCCAGACGGGCTGCGGGAATACGGGAAGCTTGTCCGGGAACAAATCATCTCCCGGCCCATGGCGGAAGCAACCGCCGAGCAGTACGGGGTTCTCCTGCACGGCGGCAACGGGGTGATCGGTGCCCTCGGGGCAGTAGCGCTTAGCGGGCTTTCCCACGAGATCCTGCTCGACCCGCAGAAGCCCGTGCCGGTCAAGTGATGATTCGTTTTTTACTGTGAAGCTCCGAGGTCAAAGTATGTTTACATCTGCAGCCCCGTCTTGTCTCTTCCGAAATAAGGGCTCTGGTGAAATTATCGTTTTTCATAACGTTCTTGGGGGCGTTTGCCGTTCTCACAGGGAAGGGTAAACTAAAAGAAGATGTCCATCAAGACATCTTCGATTTACATTGCCCCCGCCACTGCGGCAGCCCCCTTGCGATATCCGTAAAAAAACCGGTTTATTATGAATCTCTGGTAATGATGTGAGATCAGAGATTCCTCCAGAACCGAAAAAAGAAAGAATCAAAAGTATCCGGGCCCTATATCTCGTACTGAATCAGCGAAGGTAAACAAGCATGATTCCTGCCGACCTGTTGTTCCCTGTCATCATCTTTTTTGCCCGTGTCGTAGAAACGAGCCTTGACACGATCCGCATGGTCTATGTGACCAAAGGGCACCCGTATCTCGCCGCAGCGATCGGGGTGGTCAAGATCGGGATCTGGCTCGTCTCGACCGGCCTTGTGCTCACGAACTTTTCAAACATCCCCGGCATCCTTGCCTACATCGCAGGATACGGCGTCGGGACGCTGATCGGCATGAATATCGAGGAACGGATCAGTATCGGCACCGTTCTGGTCCGGATCATCACGCCAAAAGACCCAGAACCCCTGATCTCCCACTTGGCCGGCATCGGTTTTGGCATCACCCGGGTCAATGCAGCAGGTTCGTTCACGCCATCGGTTGCCGTCCTCCTCATGGTAGTCCCGAGAACGGAGCTCGACCGGCTCCTTGCGGTACTTAAAAAAGACTACCCCGACCTCCTCTTCACCGTTGAGGACATCCGGAAGATGAGCGAGCAGGGGACGATCTTCTATGGCAAACGGAGGGGCGGCCTGCGCCGGTTCCTCGGTATGGACTGATGGACGGGTATTGATCCTGTCCTGATGAGATCTCCTGATCCTGATACCCGCAAACCTCCCGTCAGGAGTGCTTTTGAGCACCCCGTCCTGGTCCTGGTCGCCGGTCTCGTGCGTATCTATGACTCTAAAAGGGGCTCTGGTGAGATCCTTATTTCATTCGATATTTGATTTAACCTTATAACCTGACTATCGCATTTGGGGGTGACTTGAGAAAACGGTGTTTCAGTCCGTTTTCGAGATGTGACGAAGGAACATGAGAAGATGGTCATCAGACCCTCTTTGAGCCGCCACAAGCGTGAGGGGGTGAAGGTATCCGGCGAAGAACTCTCATGAGTTCTTCTGATATCTCATCTCCGTAAGGTTCGACATGCCCAAGCCCCCAGGAGCGTTAAAAAATATTTTCTCAAGCATTTCACCAAAGCCATAAATGGATAGCGTGAATAGTCTGTGTATCTCACCGTGGGGTAAAATAATCCCCGGTAATTACCCGTACAGGAGGAATGGAATATGGGCGTCTCCGCGATCCCCCAAAGCCTTGGACTGATCTATGCCCTTTTAGCGTTCCCGGTCATCGCCGGTCTCTGGTACAAAAGGATGATGACACGTCCAATCGTGTTTCTCTTCCTTTTTATCTCTGCAGGTCTTGGATTTCTCCTCTTCTCACCGATGGTGCCGTACCAGATACAGCAGGCGATCACGGGTGGGGGGCCGGGGCCCGGTTCCCCGCTGCCCCTTGTGATCGTCCTTGTCGCCATCTTCATGGTGCTGACGTTTGTTGCGGGGAGGATCTTCTGCGGGCAGCTCTGCCCGATTGGAGCGTTGCAGGAGCTCATCTATACCGACCCGAAACACAAGACCAATGCCGCACAGAAACGGGTCATCATGGCGTTCCGGTTCATCTGGTTCGTTCTGATTCTTGTCGCCGGTATCCTGTTTTCGGTCGCCGTGTTGCGCATTTTTGGGATCAAAGAGTTCTTTTACCTCGACCTCAACGCACCGTTTTTTTCGGTTTTTGTCATCCTGATCGCCATCTCGCTCTTCTTTTACCGCCCGTTCTGCCGGTTCTTCTGCCCGTTTGGCGTCCTGTTGTCGCTTGCCGCTGCAAAAAGCCAGTATAAGATCCGGCGCACGGATGCCTGTACCCGGTGCGGCGCATGCGAACGGGCCTGCCCGGCTGCAGAAGCAGGAGCCGGTGATGCAAAGATGGAGTGCTACCTCTGCGGCAGGTGCATACGGGCATGTCCCACAGAAGGAGCACTTATGTACTCGCGGGAAAACACGGAAACAGAAAAGGAGGATCACCATGAATGATAAAAAAACAGAAGACCTCAAAGGAACGGTGCTCGAACCAAAAGATCTGATCGCATACCAGGACGGTTCGGTGGTGAGCCGTATGCTTGTCTACAAACCGCAGGGCACCATCACGATCTTTGCGTTTGATGCGGGAGAGGGGTTGTCAGAGCATACCGCACCGTATGATGCGATCGCCACCATCATCGACGGTGAAGCAACCATAACCATTGCAAAAAAAGAGTTCCCCCTGAGTGCAGGGCAGATGATCATCATGCCGGCAAACATCCCGCACGCGGTCATGGCGGTGCAACGGTTTAAGATGGTGCTTACGATGATCCATGCATGAACTGCACGAAGTACGGATAATAACTTCCGCAATAATTATCATAAAATAATTCCATTCTTTAATTAGCATCCTGTATTCAGACCGGCTGAGGGTACTAACATGATCTGGCAATATCCCCCGTTTCTTATCCCGCTTGTGATCACGCTGGGAATCCTCGTCGGTCTCACGATCATTACGCTCCGGCACCGGGACGCACCGGGCACCTGGCCGGTGGCGTTGTTCTTAGGCGCTGCAACGCTCTGGACTGCTGCCTACACGCTTGAACTTGCGAGTGCCGACCTCCCCGCCAATCTCTTCTTCACGTATATCCAGTACCCCGGAATTGTCACCGTGCCGGTGGCCTGGTTCCTCTTTGTATTGTATTATACTGGGCGGGACCGGTGGTTAAGACGGCCAGTCGTATACCTCTTCTTTGTTGTACCGGTACTCACCCTCCTTTTCGTCTTCACCAACGATTGCCACCACCTGTACTACACGGCAATCACCCCGATAACGGTCTGGGGACTGGTCATCTGGGTCTTTACCTATGGGCCGCTCTTCTGGATCCATGGCGTGTACTCCTACGCGCTGATCCTTACCGGAGCCCTGCTCATGGTCGAAAAATACGTAAACTCGCCTCCGGTGTTCCGTCACCAGATCTCGTTACTTTTTTATGCCTCGATCATCACGTTTGCGGCCAACGTCATCTATGTCCTGGACCTTGGTCCTGTCCCGGGTTTTGACCTCACGCCGTTTGCATTCCTGATCACCGGCATTGCCCTCATCGTGGCAACGATCCGGTTCCGCCTCTTCTCGGTTATGCCCGTCACGTACTCCATGCTGGTCGAGCATATGGATGACGGGCTGGTCGTGGTCAATGAACACACCATCATTGTCGCCATCAACTCCGTTGCAGCCCGACTCGGGGGTAGTTCGCCGGACTCCGCAACCGGGGAACCCCTGGCTGCTATCATTCCCCCGCTTGCAGGGGTCACCTGTACCGGGGAGGTGGAGTTGTCCTGCGAAATTGTGCTCCCGGTCCATGACATACACCGCAATTTTGAGGTACGGTGCATCCCGCTGCATGAAGGAAACAAGCGGCTGATCGGGCAGCTCCTCATCATCCGGGACATCACTGACCAGAAAGCGGCTGCTGCAGCACTCAAAGAGGCGAACCTGAAACTCAACATCCTCAACGACATCACGCGCCACGATATCCGGAACAAACTCACCGGGTTACTGCTCTACGTGGATACCATCAGGGAGTCTTCAGATCCCCTGGAGATCAAGGCCTCGGTCAAAAAGATCGAGGAAACAGCACTGGTGCTCGCCCGCCAGATCGAGTTTACCCGCACCTACCAGGACCTCGGGGTGAAGTCTCCCCGGTGGCAGGACCTTGATGCACTGGTGGCGCAGGTTATTCCCCAGGTTGACTTCGGGGGAATCTTGTTTAAATCTGACCTGCACCGTATTGAGATCTATGCAGACCCCCTGTTCGAGCGCGTCTTGTACAACCTTCTCGAGAACGCGGTAAAATTTGGCGGTCCGAAGATCTCATTCATACGGATCACGGCACAGGAAGTGCCAGACGGGCTCAGCATCATCGTCGAGGATGACGGTGTGGGCATCCCGGAATCTGACAAGGAGAAGATCTTCTCCCGCGGGTATGGCACGAACACCGGGCTCGGTCTCTTCCTCTCAAGAGAGATCCTTGCGATCACCGTAATAACCATCCGGGAAACCGGCGAACAGGGTAAAGGGGCCCGGTTTGAGATCCTCGTGCCAAAGGGGAAGTACCGGTCCGGGTCACCGTAA
>JAPKXV010000086.1 GCA_026394635.1 Methanoregula sp.
AGGGAGCAATTGTCAACGAGGTAGTTGTCCGGCATGTTGCAAACCACCAATAATGTAGCAGGTGTATCAGGTGTAACACATAGGCAGGGTCCCGAGTGACAGAATACACCTTAAGCCGAAGGCACCTACACGCGAAGAAAAGTAAGCGCAGGAGCTGGAACCGGGCCCCCTGGGATTACGGTAGAGTTGTCGGGAGCCGATCCCATGCCATTTTGTTCTGAACTGTTGACTTATCGGCGGGGTTCACGATACACCGCCTATCTCTATTACACAGTTGGCGTATATTAAGATTTATTTATGGAATATGCACTCCAGACAAATGGCGTTCTTGCATATACCCGGCTATAGAAAAGCTGTGTACAGGAGTTGGGACCCGGTCACCTGGACAGAATGCGACAAAACTGTCGGTCGCCGGATCCATGCACAAAATATCTACGGGAGATTGTTCGGCTGGGGTTTACAGCCCCACGCCAATTTATTTTTGAGCGCCTCTGATCATTGGCGGGGTTCACGATCCACCGCCATGTTCCTTGTATGCCGTGGAGGTATATAAAGTTCTACGATACCTCTTTTACAGTTGCCCTTCGGTAATAACCTTTGCAACATTAATTACCAGGTGGCCAAGCGCAATCAAAGCAGCAACGGTACAGGCATATTATCCGATGATCGGGACCTGGCTACTATAACCCGATATTAGCTTACTAATCCAGATGAGAAGACCGGTGATCACGAAAAGTATGCACCAGAGGCCAGGGTAAAGAGTTTTTTGCCAATCCGTATTGATGGAATGGTGTTAGGGTTGATACGGGTGCTGGTTTGTGGTTACATAAAAAAATCAATGTATTGAATCTAAAAGGTGATATATCAAAATTGCAGAATGTCCGGCAACAATCATCAACGCATCTTACCTAGTCTTGGGTGGGAATGTTAACGAGCGTCTAGCCGGTCGGTGATTACGATCGCAGTGTTTTATTTTCCTGTTTGGCTACCTGGATAACCACAGCCCCGTCTTCTATACCCCCGTTTAATTTGTCTCCCTTCTTGAGATCAAACTGGTTCACGATAGATACCGGGACGGTTGTCCGTAATGAATTACTTTTCGAGGATGAGGATTTATAGGTATTTGATGAATTGGGGATTCCCGAAGAATTGAATGGAGAAAAGAGGTCTTATCAACAACTCTTGTTCACTCAGGAAAAGCAAACATAATCTCGTCAAATGCTTTCTCAATCAACTTGCGATAATATGAAAAATCGAACGATTCCGCACACCAAGGCAGTTCTACCCGGTACTTTCTGGCATCGGTGACCACGTACTGGATCTTCATGCCGGGGGCAATCCTGATCCCGCGATCCTGACAGGACTGCACCGCAGCCCCCTCGAAGCACTGGTGGGCATAACTGAGCTTGCTAATTCGACGGTTGATCACCATTTGTTTGGGATCTGCTGAAGGAAGGCTATCTAACGTTTCCCTGAAAATTGTCGTAACCTGTTCCCGAACCATTTCGAGGTCTGCGATAGTCTTTGCACGGGCCATGACATCCAGCATCCGTTGTTGCATCGAGCTAATATGAGCCGGTGTATCGTGTCGTCTCGCAGCAATGCCCCGGATCTTTATAATTCCGTCAAACAACCTTCCGAAATACCGGTTATAAGCACCAAATCCGTCCGCGAGCGGCAGAAATACAATCCAGTCGAAGTGCTCGACTTCAAGGAGCAGGCCGGTCTCTTGCTCGACCCGTTCCTTGAGTGCATTCACCGGTGCTCCCTGAACCCAGAGACAGTCCACAATCCCGTGCAACACACGGAAATTCATAGCCTCTGCAATGTCTTTCGTTTGCAGCAGTATGTCCCTGGACCGCCCCGTAATCCCTTCGTGAACCTCGATCCTCCCGAACTTCGCATTCTTGTACCCCGTATATCCGAAGCACGTAACCAGCATCCATTTCAGGATCGCATCGATTCCGGTAAATTGGGTATCCGTCTTCTTGAGCTGCTTGGTCTTGATACGAAGTTCGAGCAGTGGGGCGAGCACTGTCGGAAGGAACCCCGAACGCTCCGGGTGCCCAACCGTTTCGGGCGAGAGGTTCGCCTTAACGATAATAGAGGGATACATGGATGTGAAATCTATCTCATCGACATTTTCAAAAGTCCCCGGCTTAGGCTGAAACATCATCCCACCTCGGTCTGCTGCCTGAAGTGCCGATACCTTACGGATCTGCTCCGGATCACTCTTTCTGAACGGTACGGCGATTCCCAGTTTCACTGCTTCGTAGCATTCGTAACTACTGATGAGCGTGCCGGGAGTGAACCGAGCCGCGAGGTTCGGAGAGAGCCCCGATAGCCTGGCGGCCATGAGCACTCCATCAAGCCCTCCTTCCTGAAACACAAACGACTGTTCTGTATCTATCAGAATGCGTCCATCCGGAATCAGGGCCGATTCCTTATGTTCCACCCGACCATAACTCCAATACGAGCGGGAATCCATTTGTCGATACTTCCCATTTCGCGAGAAGGGCATGACAAGTCCGTGCTCCACTGCCAGATTCCGGATCTTCGGCATCAGTGTATCGGCATTCGGCATAAGGACGACATCTGGGTCAAGGGTTACGATCAAAGAGAAGAGATCTGCGAGTACATCGCATGTATGTCCAGTCAGTGTATCCTTACTTTCGTTGACGACTTCTATCTCCATATGTGATGAGAGCCACGGGTTTTCTTTGATACGGATTTCAAGGACAGAAAGATCATGCTTAACCAATGGGGAAAAACGATCATCATGCTCCCCAGCGCAGGGATATATCCTGTTTTCTGCCATAAATCGCTGGTCGCGGCGTATATCCACGTTGAAAATCTCTACGTCATACTGTGTCTGTCTCTCGATCGCCTCTGCAATATCCCGGCCAGCATAGACGTCATAACCCGGAATTTCCCCAAAGATAGTCCGTATAGTGCACTCCTTCGCTTCGTATCGCTCTTCCAGTGCCTCGATCATCTCATGGTGAGCGTGCGGGTCGTGGAAATGCACAGAGAATGGGGGGACATACGCATGATGTACTTTTGTAACGGCCCCATCCTTTGTCCAGAGATCGACACCGCCGTCCCGATAGGCCGAGTCAAAGATCCACATAGACATTGCACTGGATCACTACCTCACGAATGGATATAATGAATGGGCATGCGTGGTGTGAAAGTGATTATCACAGGTGTTCCACCGGCACCGGGTAATGGCATAATAAATTATAATTTATGAGTTATTTTGCAGAAAAAGATAGATTCTAATCCGAAAATATCAAATCTTTTAGATCATGCCGACGGTCAAAAAACGAAATTATGAAAAAATAGACGAGGCAGAGATTAATCTCGTCCTCCAGTGTGGCGACAGTCATGAATTTTACGAACGGTATCGTGAAGAATTTCCCACTAAAACGAAAGGAATTGACAGCATCAGTAAAATCTGGAAACGTCGCAGTGAATTTTTAAAGAAACAGCAGCCGGACCATGAGCCCGTAGAACCTGTAATTGAACCCGTAATTGAACCTGTAATTAAACATTTTGATGGACTTGAGTTACTGATAGCCGGGCAAAATAAAATTCTGGCCGAACTGTCAGATGTTATGAAAGAACATCTCATGTTGAACAGGGAAATAATGGCACGTCTTCCGAAACAGATTCAGACCGATGTGGAACATATCCCAAAACAGGTTGAAACAAAAACCCCTGGGCAAAGGGAACCTGGAAAGAAAACCGCTATGGAAAAACCCTCTGAAATAATGATAGGGTCCTGA
>JAPKXV010000061.1 GCA_026394635.1 Methanoregula sp.
AGAGACCCGGAAGCGTGGAGATCTCATACGTGCCGATCCTGCGGGCGATCTCGATGATCTCGACTTTGTCGAGACCAATGAGAGGGCGGATGACCGGCACCTTCACAGCCCTGTTCACTACCATAATGTTCTGGAGGGTCTGCGATGCCACCTGCCCCATCGACTCCCCGGTCAGGATCCCGTCAGCACCCTCTATTTCCGCAATCCGTTCCCCGATCCTGTACATCATCCTCCTGCAGAACAGGCAGTGCAGGTGACGGTTGCAGTTCCGTGCAAAGGTGATGTGGTTAGGTCCGTGGGGGACTACGTAGGTCTTGATCGGACTCCCGGTCAGGTCCCGGAGATGACGGACCAGATTCATGGTTTTATCCAGGTTTTTCTCATCGGTGAATGGGCGGTTGTCCATATGGACTGCCACGATTTCGACACCACGACGGATCATGAGGTATGTTGCGACCGGTGAGTCGATTCCACCTGAGATAAGAGATATAAGCTTCACGAAGATTCCCACCCCCGCAGATTGGAACTGTTATCCCCACGGGAAAATTCACGTTCAGTGATAAACTCATCGAACAGGAAAGGATGGTATTTGAACACATCTTTTCCGATCTGTGGTCCGGTTTCCTGCTGTTTTGTCCTGATTACGCAGTGAGTTCACAATTGTGAATTGTATTAGAATGTTATTAGTGTCCAGACATATAGTTTTGCGTGGTCCAAATTTTGTATATTCCAAATGAAATGCAGCCGAATCGGTTTTTCAGCCCTCATCCGTATCGTTAAGAAAATCCTGGATAAAATCGTTTATTGATATAGCCCTGGTCTCCTTTGTTGCTTTATCGGAGATCAGGGCGTTTTCGATTTTATTAGTAAATTGTTTGCGGTATCAAGCCCATTCAAACACGAAGTCTGTTGTCGTCTTTTTTATCCCCTTAACCTTCCGTATTTCTGCCAGCGTTTTGGTCACTATTTCTTCGTAGTTTTTACCTTCAACCGATGCCAAAAGGTCATGCGTTCCTGTTACAAAGTCTGCACTTTTTACTCCGCTGATCTTTTTCAATGCAACTTTTACTTCAGTCTCTTTTCCAGTCTCTAGATCAATTTTCAAATATGCTTTTGCCATTAAGGTCAACTCCGCTTGTTGTACTTCAGATATGCCGTGTCAAAGATTGATTCACGACAGACGACTTTGATGTACTCCCAAAGAACCCTCCTATGTATTCTCCGTCCAGACGGGACGGACTTATCCTCGGAGATTTTTTTGGGGATTTTCAAAATCCTCAACAACATTATCGGACTGAATGGTATTAATCCCTGGAGAAATCCGCAAAAACAGCCCTGATAGATTAAAGAACAGGTAAAATGCGGCAGAAGAGACCGGGGATGCATGTAAAAAGGTGTTCCACCTGAAGGCTCGGCGATATTAAAGGTCTATTTTAGGAGATCCGGGCTATCAGAGAAATTATAGTAATCGGCAAAAAAGTCGCTCTTATACTATGAAAAGACCGGAGATCTGGAAAATCTAGATCGTTGGTCATTATTACTCTTGATCAAAATGTGGTGGGACAACTGGCTCTTCAGGTAGCCATTCGTCTGGATGGTTTGGATTATTTCCTCTTGGGGGTTTGGGATGATAATGTCCACGAGGAGGATGTCTATTCACTTCATTTGGGTCGTCGTTATTTGGATGGTTTCCAGAAGGGTTGTCTACAACTGGTGTTTGGTGACCCTCACTGTTCTTGATACCGACCGAGATGCGTATAAGTGAGTCTCGTACTCCGGGTGTTTATGGGTCTCCTGATGATCCAGCAGAAAGTGCTGGGAATCTGAATTTTTTCTGTGCAGGAATTTTGGGAGAAAACAGTACGGGCCGGGATCTGGCAGGGTACTTTGGTTACAGAAGATAAATACGGCGATAGATACAATATTTGTCTCAGGATGTATCCATGAAAAACCAACGCGCTGTTTTGATCGATCTATACGGGCAAATGATGATTGCGCTTGAGACCCTGGAATCCTGTCGGGAGTTCTCTCAGTTTATCCCGGAAGTGCGGACAAATATGGTATATGCATTACCGGATGCACAGACCCGGAAGGACGTTCTGGCGATTGAGGGGAGGATTACGGTTCTTGCAGGTATGCCATATGCCGCAGGCCGACTGCGATTCGGGGCATCCAGCCATATGGCGCGGTTGATCCTTGAGATCCGGAAGTTCGATCCCTCTATCCGGGCTGGGATCGATTTTGCAAACACCCCCCACCTTTCCCTATGGCTTGACCAGTATTGCAGGGAGAAAGGATGGATATTTTCTTCCATTAATCGCGCCAACGAACCAATCGATCTCCGCGAGGAGGAGGGGGCCTCAATGCCTTGGAAAGTCAAGGAAGTGGTTCGGGCTGCCGGGGGAAAAGTACCGAAGATTGCCTACGAGACCGGGGCTGTCGGGAAAGAACCGGTGAGCGTGATCCTCGGGAATAATCCCATTGATATCTCCCTTGAACTCTGTGAAATCGCACGGAAGTATTCAGCATTTTTTTGAAATGCTCAACAATAAAGCCGGATAACCTGATGGAAAAAACGTGTTATGCAAAAGCCCAAACCGAAGATAGGAAAGATCGATCTCGAGACTTTCTCGGGATTTATCCTGCAACGACTCGGAAAAAAAGATGAATCTGTGATCGTCCCACCCATGACCGGTATAGATGCCGGAGTGATCGATATCGGAAACGGCAAAGTCCTCATCATAGCAGAAGATCCGATCTTCTCAGCTCCTCAACAGTCCCTTGAAGCATTTGGCTGGTATACAGTGCATATCGGGGCAAGTGACATTGCTGTCATGGGGGTGGCACCACAGTACATGACCTACTCGCTTCTGCTCCCCCCGGGTACAAGCGACCATGATCTCCGGGTGATCGTGGATTCCATTCATACGACTGCACGGGACCTGGGGATTGCCATTGTCGGCGGGCATACCGGGTATTACCCGGGATTTGTCTCCCCTACCATCGGTGGAATTACTGTATTCTCGATCACCGGAAAAGGGAAGTATGTCACACCTGCCGGGGCACGACCGGGAGACGATGTCATCCTGACCAAAGGACCGGCAATAGAAACTGCGGCAATCCTGTCCACGCTCCGGGAAACCGATCTGCTGAAAAGGTACCCCAGAGAACTCATCAGCCGGGCACAGGC
>JAPKXV010000222.1 GCA_026394635.1 Methanoregula sp.
TAATGAGCAATAATGATTCAAAATCGGGGACGAGAGTACGTTATTCACTGATATTTTCTTGTCATTGTACCTGATTTCTCATGAGTTTGGGAAAGCGTACGTGTAGAGTGCCACAATTAATGTCCGTTTTGTTGACAGAGTTTATGTCCACTTTTTAGATATTTTCTGTTTTTATTGAAATTGATTTCGTTATGATAAACTGATGCAGGAATCATCCAGTCCAGGATCTCCTGCTTGCGCCAGTTGTTGTATTGTTGGTCAAAGTTCCAGAGTTCACGTTTGAAATGACTTAATGAGCGGAACTCCTTGAGACAGATCAGTTCCTGGTAGAGCGTCTTGTGATAGCGTTCGATCTTGCCGCGGCCACGATGTTTTAGCGACAAATTGTCTCCCATTATCGACGTAGATTTCTCTTGGGATTCGTCCATTACGGAGTGCCCATTGTAAGGCGTTGACGGCTGATGCAGCATCTTTGTGCAGGTAGACCTTGCTTCTTACGCGATAGCGCGAACAATCATCGGTAAACCCGGTGACATAGACTTTGCCAACGCCCCGGATGCAGAACTGGAATGTATCCCCCTGCCACATGCTGTCGACATGACGCCGCTGGAATCGTCTACCGGCCGGTTGTGGCTTTGCCTTAATGCGAATGAGAAGTCCATGTTTCTTGAGAATACAATGGACTGTTCTCCATGAACAGGGGAGGTTGAACGGGTGCTTAATCCGTCGGGCCCCCCATGCGGGATATTTCTCTTTGAGCCGGATAATTCGTTGTTCCAATGACGGCGATGTGGCTCGGGGTGATCGTTTCGGCCCGGTCTTTTTTGGTTGTAATCCGTTCTCCAGGTCCTGACGATGGAGAAAATTTCATACGATAAATATTAATTCAAGATATTTTTAAAAAAGAGATGGATTTTGCGTTACTTCTTCTTTCCTGCCTTCTTTGCGGCTGGTTTCTTCGCTGCCTTCTTGGGGGCTGGTTTCTTTGCTGCTGCCATTACAAGTCCACCTCCTGCCACATTTCGTTATTTAACAGATTAATTTAATTATTTAAAGTATTTGTGGTAATTTTAAGGTATGAATGCAATTCCGGTTCGTTTTAACAGTACTATTCCGGGAATGCCTTAAAAAAATTCTGACAAAGGAAATATCTTCCCACAATGATAAACAATTTAAATTGAATCCGCCAACGAAAGAATATATGAAAAAACCTTTTATTATTGGGGTTATTGGAGGAATTCTCGGGCTGGTTGCCGCATTTTTTGTCATTATCACATCACCATCCAATGTGTATACATTATCAGGAGTTCAGGCTGCACTTTTTTCTGCCATGGGACTGATGGGTGCTGCAATAACGTCGAGTGAAATAAAGTTCGCCGGCTGGATGCTGGTGTCGTCTGCTCTCTGGATTCTCATTACCGCCCCTCTCGCGGGAACATTTGCCATCATGGTTCTCTACGCACCAGCGATCATCTGCCTGGGTGCCGCAGGTGCAATGGCTCTTTTTGAACAGGAACCAGACAATCAAACCCTCTAACCCACATTTCTTTATAAAAAATTCTCAAATCATTCATCACCGCACCTCATGGATTTGATAAGAGATCACGGTGTACACGGGTTATACACATTTAGTTTTTATTTAGTCAGTGCGTATGGATGGAGCAATGCGCCCGGCTTATCTTGGCAGGATCCTGCTTCGCTGGTGCGATCACTGCCATGTTCCTGTTCTTGCAGAACGGTGTCATTGTGGAAGTGCAACACGCGATGTGCCGGTCACACCTCCGGGTGACGCGCGCCCGGCGTTTGAAGCAGATATCGATCTTGTCAATACCATTTACTCTGATCATTTCGGGGCTCCTCTTGTTCCTTTCGGCCATATTGCTCTCTTGAATAAAGTACCGGACAAGGACCGGATGGAGGAAGTCATTATCGGGGGTGGGATTGCTGGAGCGATCCGGTATATCCCCCGGGAATACCGGTGGGAACCGATTCCGCGACCTGAGGCAGGTCTTCTACTTATCCCAAAAAAACGTTTTGTGGTAGTGGATGACGGGGCGGTCGCGCCCATCCGTGACACCGGGGCAAGCGTCCTTGCACCAGGACTGGTCTTTATCGATGATGTGGTACAATGCGGGGATGAAGTACTCATCATGGATAAGAATGGAGCCTGCATCGGGGCAGGAAGAGCACGGGTCGATGCGGCACCGGGACGTACTATGAGACATGGCGTCATCATCAAGACCCGGAAAAATATCCCTTCAATGATCGTTACAGGCTCTGCAACCTGGGATGATGCTGTCAGGGCAAACACACGCGTGATCGAACGGGTCGAATCTGCTGCAGTGGGATTTGTACAGGAGATCACCGGGCGTATCGGACTGCAAAGAAATGTGTCATATTCCGGTGGCAAGGACAGCCTCGCCACGCTCCTTGTCGTCACCAAAGCACTCGGTAAGACTCCGCTTCTTTTTTCGGACACTGGATTTGAGTTTCCGGAAACCTATGAGAATATCGATGCAGTTTCGCAGCACTATGGGGTTAATGTGGTGAAGACAAATGGGCAGACCAGATTCCAGGAGCTGTTCGACCGCCATGGTCCTCCGGCGGTAAATGCCCGGTGGTGTTGTAAGGCCTGTAAACTGGACCCCGTCCAGCACCTGATCAGTGAACAGTGGGGCGAGTGCCTTTCGTTTATTGGTCAGCGCAAGTATGAGTCCATGCGCCGTGCCCGGAGTAAACGTGTCTGGAAAAATCCCAGTGTGCCGGCACAGACCTGTGCTGCACCTATTCACAACTGGACTGCACTTCATGTGTGGTTGTATCTCATGCGCGAACATGCACCCTACAATGTTTTGTATGAACGCCGGCTGGACAGGATCGGTTGTTTCATGTGCCCGTCCAGCGATATGGCATTGATCCGGATGGTCGAGTCAGAATACCCTGCTTTGTGGAATGGCTGGCGGGATCGTCTTTGCGCGTGGCAAAAGACCCATCGGCTCCCGGAGAATTGGGTTTGTGACGGGGGCTGGAGATTAAACGGAGAGGAGTCCGGACGTGAAGAAAATAGTGATTGTTGACTACGGGCTGGGCAACCTTCGCAGTGTCGTACGGGGTCTGGAGAACGCTGGTGCAACTGCGGTCATAACATCAGATCCCGATGAGATTGCTGGTGCAGAGGCAATCGTGCTGCCCGGTGTAGGAGCTTTCCGTGAAGGAATGGACCAGTTGGGACCGCTCCAGAAAACCGTTGTAGATGCGGTCCGGGACATCCCCCTTCTTGGGATCTGTCTGGGCATGCAGATGCTCATGGATGCAAGCGAGGAACACGGGGCGCACAGGGGACTGGGACTGATCCCAGGGCACGTAAAAAAATTTCCCACGGTGCCGGGTATGAAAGTGCCCCATATGGGTTGGAACTCCATCTGCATCGAGAGACCGGATAATCCGCTTTTTGCGGGGTTTGCCACAGAAGAATATGTTTACTTCGTTCATTCATACTACGCTGACACCACTCCTGAATTTACTCTCACATCCACCACTTATATCCACCCGTTTGCATCGTCAATCTGCAACCACAATGCCTACGGCGTCCAGTTTCATCCCGAAAAAAGTGGTGAAGTGGGGCTGAGGATGCTTAAAAATTTTATCAATCTGGTATAATTTCCATTTTTAAAAGAACTGGAATTGTTTGCATCATTCATTTTGAGAACCTTTTAATTCCTGCGATTCGATGATAAAGACATGAAGAAGTTCGCGGTCGTTTTCATCCTGATTTGTCTGCTGATCATCGGGACTGCATCCGCATATGGATTATATATCAACTGTTCTGAAAAGATCCAGGTAGGACAACCCTTAAAAGTCTCTATTGACAGCACCTTTCCGGCAGGAACAAGTTTCGACCTCGTCTTATATGAGGCCCGGTACACTGCCACCGAGATCAAACGGGAACCCGTGACGGTGCAGGAGAATAAACAGATGCAGTACAAATTATTTGACACAACTGGGTTGCGGGGCGGGGATTACAAAGTCGAGATCCAGTTCCATGGTGCCGATTCATCGCGCCTGAGTTCAG
>JAPKXV010000190.1 GCA_026394635.1 Methanoregula sp.
ATTCTGAAAATATCTCGTTGAGTTCCCCCTCGATATCCGTTGCCGGCGCGTTGAAATCCTTGAGTTCACGCAGCAGGCTCGCATCCTTTGCCTTCTTTGTCGTCTTGGCATCGGACGCTAATGACCGGACCATCTCATCATCGGCAGATACCGGTGCGGTGAATATTGCCATATCCGACTGTCCGGCAGGCACCTGATCGGGGAGGGCTCCCCCGGCAGGGAAGAGAAGGGCGGGGCTTCCGGTTGCTGGCGCCGATACGGGTTCTTGTGGTTCCGGCACCGGTCCGGTGGGTTCAGGAAGCGGGGGTTGCACCGTTGTGCCGGGCCCTGCACCTTCGCGGGCACCACCCTCGTCCGGTTCCCTGTCGGTGATCCCGGCATCTTCGAATTCGCCAAAGCTCTGGTCGATGGTGTCGGATCCTTCCAGTCCGTAATACTCTTCAGGTTCCGGCCCGGTGGTGTCCGGGCCCGCAGCATGTCCGGCTGATATCTCCTGGGGGGGAAGGGGAATATCTGCTTCCCCGATCGTAAGTCCGGACGTGGCATCCATGATGGGTTGGGAGTCCGAAAGGGGTGTCACACCTTCAGGTGCTGGTGCAGGTACCTTTTCAGTCTCCAGGTCCGCCGGGTCAAAGGTGTCAAGAAGTCCGGTCTCGAGTTCGTCGCTCGAGAGCGAGAGGAACGGGTCTTCGACAGGTAACGGGGCACTGCCCCGTGCACGCCTGCCGGTATCCCCGTCCAGCTCTCCTGCAAGCGCCAGTGCTGATACATCACCATTTTTGCCGTCGGTTGTATCGGGGAGCCGGGCAGTCCCGGCTGGCTTTTTTGTAGCAGCAGGTTTCCTTACGGTGAAGCGGGCAACAAGAGTCCTGAATGTAGCACCCAGCGGGCTTTTCGGGGCAGGAATGACTTTCTCATTCTCGATGATAAAGAGCGGCTCCGGTTTTTTCGGCGGGTTTTTTTTGAGGACCGGGATCTTAAACAAGGGCTTCTTTCCCCGGTGCCCCCGGATAACTGAGATCTTCAGCAGGTCAGAAACCGATGCCTTAAGATCCGCACCAAAACCCGGGCTGAGCAGGACGAGGAGCAGAAACCCGATGAATGCTTCAAGGACGAGGATGAAGAGGAGGGGCAGGTCAAGGAAGATCAACGGTATCCCTGTACCCAGTATGATGATGAAGGTGAGCAGGTGGCGGAGCGTATCGTTCATTGCATCAGCCTCTTCATACGCGGGAGCCTGCCATGTTTGTCAGCGCCTCGGGGTTGAAGAATATGCCCACAACCATCGGCACGATCAAAAACATCAGTCCGGTCAATATACAGAATATCGCCGTGTAGAAATAATACATGTACCGGTCCCCGCCTCCCACGATCTTTGCCACAATGATATTTGCTGTCGTGGTGATCGTAAGGATGATCGCGACGTACGCGTACATGACGGGCTCGGGGAAGTTGGTGAACATGTTCAAGGAACCGGAGATGGCAGAGTTCATGGACGCGCCTGTGGCTGCCGCCCCGCCGGTAGCGCCTGCTGCCTGGAAATGCGCCATCATGGACGCAACCGAGCCGGTCAGCACCACCATGATCCGGAAGAGGGCGATGAAGATGCCTGCCATGACAATATGCATCGGCAGCAGCATCAAAATAAAACTCCGGGAGAGCATCTCCTTTTTCTCGCGCAGCAGCACCTGGTCGTGCATGGATGACCCGACAATCTTGCCGATGGGTTCGGCCGGGCCACCCAGCCGGATGGTATCGAGGTAGATGTTGAGGTATTTGTGGATCAGGTCGCTTCCTGACTCGCCGATGAACCGGTCCCAGATCTGCCGTTCGTCAAGCCCGAGGTTCATCTTGGAGTAGACCGAGTCGATGAGCGGTTCCAGTGCCATGAAGGACTTATGGTCGATTGCCCTCAGCGCGTACACGGCTGTCGTTGCCTTGCCGCCGGTCACCGCCCCCAGCGTCCTGATAAACGTGGTGAAATCGTTGTCCCGCAGGGTGATGTTGTGGTCGTCAATGAACCCGATGATGCCCAGCGGCGCCACGAGCACGCCGATGAGGATGAAGAGATACCCTGCGGGCACTCCCAGAAACCAGAGGAGCAGGACGAGAATGACCAGGACCGGCACGATGATCTTTTCCATGGCGTGGATGGTGTTCTGTTCCTTGGATGACCGTCCCGCGAGGCCGTGTGTCTTGGGGTCTTCGGGCACGGACTGGTACATGAGGGCGATCCCTCCGCCGCAGATGAGGAAGATGATCCCGTACGACATGTTCAGGGTGCCTTCCATGCCCGCCGGCGAGTAGATCGCCACCGAGATCATGATGGTGACCGCAATCACGGTACCGGCAAGGAGCATGGCGACATAGGCATCTCCCCACTTGGTCAGGAGTTCGAACCCCTGCTCGAACTGGCCCCGGTACGCGCTCCGGATGGTGACGATCTCGTTGTTGAGGAACTCCTCGTCAGGGACGTTGGAGTTGATCGCATTGGAGTACCGGAGCAGCATCATCTGCAGCATCTCGTTTTTCGTGCGTTCGGCAACGAAGCTTAAGGACTCCGCATAGCTGTAGTTCCACTTTTTTACATAGGTGTCGACCCGCGCGATATACGGTGAGGTGATATATTCACTGCGCTCTGAGGTGTTTGCAAAGATCTCGGGACGGGACGCATTGGCAAGGGCGAGCGATGCCATGTACGTGGTCATGAACAGGAGGTTGGCGGCCATCTTCCGGTTCTCGGCTGCCTGGGCGATCCGCTGCCTGAATGCGGCAACCTGGGACTCGAAGGGAAGGGAACTGCCCCCCTGCATGGAACGGAGGCGGTTCTTGATATTCTCGAACATGGAGATCAGGACCCGATGGCAAGGAGCCCCTGCTTCTTGATCTTGGTGATCATGTGGAAGAGGTCCCAGAACCGTGCATAGCCGGCCTTGTGGAGCCGTTCGAGGATCTTTGCCCGCCGGTCCACCTCAAGGTAGATCTCGGCCTTCTTGCTCTCGGGAATTCCCAGCATGGTCGCTATCTTGTTTTCGAGAAGGTAGGAACTTCCCTTGCCGCTCCAGGTGAACGTGTCGGTGAGGGGTTCCCATACAAACATCTGGACGAACGTGAACCCCTCGGTCTCGGGGTTATACCCGACCAGTTCGTTGCAGCTGGTCATCCGGCGGACCGTCTGCCCGTCGGGCCGTCGCACCGCGCTTGTCAGGACAATGAGGTTTAAGTTGTCCACGTAGGTCTTGGGGATGTTGATGGGTTCCCCGCAGAGACGCTGGACTAATTTTTCGACCGATGCTGCGTGGAACGTGCTCATGACGGGGTGGCCGGTCTGCATTGCGCTGAATGCAACCGACCCCTCGACTCCACGGATCTCACCCACGAGGATCTGGTTGGGGCGCTGGCGCAAAGCGGCCTTGAGCAGGTCGTACATCGTGACTTCCCCGCTCGTCCCCGTGCTCTCGCCTTTGCCCTTTGCAAGCGCGACTTCCCGCACCCAGTTCCGGTGGGGGAGGTTGAGTTCGGGCGTGTCCTCGATGCTGACGATCTTGTTCTCGGGCGGGATGAACGTCGTGATCGCGTTCAAGAAGGTGGTCTTCCCGCTCGCCGTTTCTCCCGAGACAAAGACCGACATCCCGT
The DNA here is from genome assembly GCA_026394635.1 of Methanoregula sp. Lineage (GTDB taxonomy): Archaea > Halobacteriota > Methanomicrobia > Methanomicrobiales > Methanospirillaceae > MVRE01. The sequence goes on from JAPKXV010000190.1 coordinate 3,637, forward strand.
ACTCAACGCAGATCCAGAGATAGGCGGCTGCCATGTAATCGATGCCGCCGTTCTCGATGATATTGAGGATGGAAAGGGGGACTTCGTTGACTTTCCTGATGGTGAAGTTGCTGCCGTGCTTGCTGATGTCGGTCCCGTACACGATGTTGATACGGGAACCGTCCGGCAGTGTCGAATCGATGACCGGGTTCCGGTAGGTGATGGGGCGCTTGATCCGTTCGGCGATCTTGATGACGAACTCGTCGAGCTCTTCGGAGACCTTGAACTCGATGACGGACTTTAACCCCTTGAAGATCTTGTGCTCGATGAAGATCGGGCCGACACCGTCGCAGGACACGTCCTCGATGTAGGGGTCGGAGAGGAACGGTTTTAACGCCCCCATGTCGATCTTGTCGCGGATGAGCAGGTACTCGACCGCCCGGTACTCCTCGGGGGTGAGGATGAATTTTCCCTGGGGGGTCACGGGGATAATCCGGGATGACTTCTTCTTCTTCTTCGTTTGCGCTTTCTGTGCGGTGAAATCGGTCTTTAAAAATTTCGTCATCCTTGACGCGATGCCCTTCTGTTCCGTATTGTCGCCGACCAGTGTTGCGATATCGGTATCCTTCGGTTTGATGACGGCAATATTTGCCAGCATCGCTTTGAGTGCATCCCCCCGCTCCTGGTCAGTCCTCGGGTCATGATCAAGGCCGTCGATGAGTTCGATCAGCCGGGACTCGATGGCGGGCATGAGGTCATAGACGGAATGGAGGAAGGACGGCTCGATGGGGATGTAGAAGCTCCGCACGTCTTCGGCATCCGGCAGGATGTGGACAAAGGTCGTCTCGTTGACCGGGTAGATGAGGTTCGGGCTCTTCATGGTGCGGAGCTCGGGCTTGAGCTCGGATAAAAAGAGCGGGATCCCGTAGGTGTTGACGGGAAAGATGGAGAGGTATTCGAGAAGGTGGGGGTTGTTCCTGACATATTCCTTGGCATTTGCCGGGAGCATCTTGAAGAGTGCGCTGGACTCGAGGTCGCCATAGATGTCGGTCGTCTCTGCGATCTGCTCCGGTTTGAACGGGAGGTTGACTTCTACGGAAAGCGTGCCCATTGAATCACACCTTTGCTATGCTCATCGGAATTACCTTCATACCATAACCGGGATGGACTTCAAAGCTTACAAGGTTTCCTGACGATTTTTTCGCGCCTTTCACTTTTGCCACTTCCAGCACCATGACGTACTTGTCGCCGACGAGGGCTTTTCTCATGGTGAAATGTGCGTCGCAGACCGACCTGATGCGCACGAGGGTGTCCTCCTCAAAGGCATACGTGTGGAGCGTGATGAGGATCGTCTTTCCCCGGTCCGCGAGCGATTTGCACGCCGTGAAGAACGAGACGATGGCGTCGATGTCGGCGTACTCCGTAAAGAGCGTGAGCGAATCGACGATGGCGACCTGCGCGGTGCTGTGTTTGATCTTTGCGACCAGCCCCTGCAGGACGTTTTCCATCTCGTCCTTCGACCATTCGAACCCGACCACGTGCAGGGGGAAGACCCGGAGATATCCCCACGCGAAGTATTCCGAGATGTCAAGGGACATGGACTCCATCTGCTTGATGAAACTCTTGGTGGTGTTCTCGGTGGTGTAGAGGTCGACGGAGAGCTCCTGTTTCATGGCCCCCCACATGATCTGCTGGGTGATCACGCTCTTGCCCGTATCGTTCTCGCCCTCGATGAGCGTGAGGGACCGCACCGGGAGGCCGTCGGCGATCTTCTTGTCCAGCTCAAAGTTGCCCGTGGAGATGACCAGCATCTCCTCCTTTTCCGGTTGTTCGGTTTTCTGGTCGGTTCTGGCGGGGGGCATGGGGTGTTCAGTCCTATATTGTTATTTTATATATGTATCCGCG
>JAPKXV010000188.1:0-698 GCA_026394635.1 Methanoregula sp.
TCCGCCCGCTCTATACACCAAAGAAGTTATCGAAGAAGGCACGGTATATCTGAATTTTTTTCTTAAAAAATATTATTTTTATCGGCACTCTCAGGAAGGCGAGGTGGCTTTTTATCTCCTCACCGGAGCGATATTCAATGGTAAAAAAATCAAATACTGATCTTTCTTCCGCTCGCGTCCCTGTGGTAATGCCCAAATTCACTTTTATGCAACAGTTCCCCAGAGAAGACCGGGCCGTCGCGGCAGACACGCAGTCCCGCGGGGTCTATGCAGCACGAGCCGCAGACGCCGACGCCACATTTCATGTACCGGTGGAGGGAGAATTCGGTCCGGGTCTCTATCCCGATCTCGGTGACTTTTGCAAGCACCGCACGCATCATGACCTCAGGCCCGCAGACAGCAATGTGGTCGTACGAACCAAGGTTTATCTCATCGATCAGCGCCGGCACAAAACCCAGAATTCCCATCGAACCGTCATCGGTCGCGATCTGGAGGTCAGTACATTCATCGAGCTGGTCGACAAAGAGGAGTTCCTGTTCCGTACGGGCTCCGATCAGAAACGTCATGACCACGTCAGACCTGGCAAGCGGGAGGAGTGGTGCAGCCCCAACCCCACCGGCAATCGCAAGCATCTTCTCTCCCCGCACAAAGCCATTGCCAAACGGCCCTCGGATGCCAATCTGATCACCGGCATCTAA
>JAPKXV010000188.1:730-5095 GCA_026394635.1 Methanoregula sp.
GCAGAGGTTGCATCCCCGACTTTCTGCACCGCTATCGAAGCATCCGAGGTAAGGGCCATGGGGATCTCATCCACACCGGGTACCCAGACCATCACAAACTGTCCCGGGGCAAACGGGAACTGACGGTCAAAGAAAAATGTGGTGACGGAAGGCGATTCCGCTTTTTTCCGCGTGATGGTTACCGGGACAGGGAGCCCGGTGTCCTGTGCCTCAGCCATGGGCGCACCCGATGATCTCTTCCACCCCGCAACCGTCCTTTGCATAGAGTTCGGCGCTAATCGTTTCAAAGATCCGGATGTTATCGGAAACGGCACTCCCTATTTCAACGGCACGCGCCCCTGCCATCATCATCTCCACAACATTGTCCGCACTCACGATCCCGCCGCACCCGATGATGGGAATTTTGCATGCCTCGTAGAGCTCGTACACGCACCGTACCCCAACGGGAAAGATTGCGGTTCCCGAGAGCCCGCCATACCGGTTGCCGAGCACCGGGCGGCGGAGGCCGGTTGATATCCGCATCGCTTTGACCGTGTTGATCGCGACAATCGCGCCTGCACCGCCGCGTTCCGCTGCCTTCCCGATCGCGGTGATATCGGTCACATTAGGAGTGAGTTTTACCCATGTCGGGATACCTGTTGAACTGACGGCACGGGTACATGCTTCGACAAGTTTTGGATCGGTGCCGATCGCTGCCCCGTACCCTTCCGCGTGAGGGCAGGAGAGGTTCAGTTCAAAGCCCGCGACGCGTCCCGTAAACCACCCCGCAACTGCGGCAAACTCTTCCGGGTTTGTGCCAAAGATACTCGCGACCACAGGTTTTCCTGCAAGGGGCGCAATCTCTTCCACAAAATCCTTTGAGGGGTTCGGCAACCCCATCGCGTTGAGGAGCCCGTCGTCGAGAACCGCAACACAAGGGCCGGGGTGCCCGTCTTTGGGGACCGGGCCAACCGACTTGGTCACCACTCCCCCGGCTCCCAGCGAGAGCATACGGGAAAGCGATGCCCCGGTAGTCCCCAGCACGCCGGCAGCAAGGACCAGGTGATTTTTGAGCGCCACCCCACCCACGGTCACCGGCCCCGGCCTGATCACAACCATTCACAAGGAAATGGTCGTTAATTTATTATTAGCATACCCATAGTGAGATCAGAATGGTGCGTCTCGCGGTGATGGGAGTCGGACGGGTTGGCGGCGAGGTCGCATATCTTGCAGCATCACTGGGAATTGTGGATGAACTGGTCCTGTACGACTGCGCAGCAACCCTCTTAAACGCACAGGTGCTCGACCTGCGCCACACCGGCCTCACGACCGCGATCAGCACCGACAAAAACGATATCAGGGACGCGGACATATGCGTCTTATCTGCAGGGCTGCCGCGCGATCCCACGATAAAGACCCGCGCTGACCTCCTCGACGCAAATCTTCCCACGGTCCAGGAATGTGCCGCGCTCTCAAGAGGATTTTCCGGCATCCTTATTACGGTCACCAACCCGATGGACGTTAACAATTATTACCTTCAGACAAAGACCGGCATCCCCCGGGAGCGGTGCATCGGGTTTGGCGGGCAACTCGACAGCGCACGGTTCTCGCTCGCGCTCAAAAACCGGGGAATAACCGGGTTCCCGTTCGTAATAGGAGAGCATGGCGAGCACCAGGTGCCGCTCTTTTCAACACTCTCCCAGCCGGTCCCCGAACCTATGCGGGACGAGATCCTCACCGAACTCCGGGAAGCGAGCATGGAGGTCATCAAGGGCAAGGGCGGGACGGTCTTTGGCCCTGCGCTGCATATCGTTCACCTGATCCGCATGGTCGTTGAAGATACACGCGATCTGGTCACGAGCTCCTGTGTCCTCGGAGGGGAGTACGGCATACGCGGGTGCTCGCTCGGTGTTCCTGCAAGGATTGGCAGGGAGGGCATCCATGCCATCGAGGAGTGGAAGCTTGATAATTGGGAGCAGGCACATATGGACGAAGCAGGGCGATCGGTAAGCGAACTCTGCAAAAAGGCGGTCTCCTGATATGGCAGCACAGTCAGCAAAGCCTGAAACATGCAGCATGAATACCCCCTGCCCGTTGGGTTCCCTTGGGAGTGTTACGCTTGCGATCAACCAGGTTGAATACAGCAATTCTCCTGACGGGCCGATCATCCATATATTCGGGCGCGGCCCGGACAAAAAAGCCGTCCGGCTTGATGTTTTGGGTTTTAAACCCTATTTTTACGTGCCGGAACGCGAAGCCGCAGAAAAACCCCTTCCCGTGCAGGCTACCCTCGAGCCGGATACCTTGTACCGTTCAATCCGTAACGAACCGCTGCGTCGGCTCTATACCCAGCGCCCGGGCGATGTGCGCGATGTGCGTGACCGGTACCGCCACTTCGAGGCAGACATCCCGTTTGCGACCCGGTTCATGATCGACTCCGGGCTGACGGGAGGTGTGACGGCACCGTCTTTGACTGTGGATTACCATGACCTCAGGCCGGCGGATGTAGATGCCCCTGCCCGGCTCTGCATCATGGATATCGAGTGCGAGGACGAACGGGGATTTCCCGATCCGCAGCGTGATGCAATCACCTGCATCACCTGCCACGACTCGTTCGAGAACGACTACACGACATTCCTGCTTGCTGCAAAGGGCAAACCGTTGGACATCGCAGAAAAGGAAAAGAGCGGGGGGTTGCCAAACGGGTGCTTCCAGAAAAACATCCATACCATCTGCACCTACAGCGAAGAGACTGCAATGCTCAGAGCGCTCGCTGCATATATCGCGGCGCGCGACCCTGATGCACTCTCCGGCTGGAACTTTGTTGAGTTTGACATGCCCTACATCACGGGCAGGATGGAGAAGCTCGGGCTCTCTTCATCCAGCCTCGCACGCCTGCCCGGTAGGAGCGAGAGAAATGCATTGCGGGGCAGGGCGCTCTTTGACCTGCTGACCGGTTACAAGAAGATGCACTCCACGCAGAAAGAGTCGTACCGGCTTGACGCGGTTGCTGAAGAGGAACTGGGTGAGCGCAAGGTGCGCTACACCGGCACACTCTCCGATCTCTGGAAGAAGCAGCCGGCACTCCTCGTGGAATACAACTTCAAAGATGTCGAACTCTGCGTCTCGATCAACAAAAAGGACAATATTATCGAATTCTACCGGGAGATCGCCAGATACGTGGGGTGCCCGCTCGACAAGACGCTCAACTCAAGCAGCGTGGTCGATGTCTACATCCTGCGCAAAGCCTCGGGGACATATGTCCTGCCTTCCAAAGGGTTTGCCGCGTCCGAGGAGTTTGAGGGGGCGACCGTCTTTGAACCGAGCAAAGGAGTGCGGGAAAATGTCGTCGTGCTTGACTTAAAATCGCTGTACCCGATGGCGATGATGACGATCAATGCTTCGATGGAGACCAAAGATCCCGCCGGTGAACTTATGGCTCCCAATGGCATACGGTTCAAAAAACACCCCGACGGGCTGACAAGGAGTATCATTGCCGAACTGCTCAAGGAACGGGACGAGAAAAAGGCGCTGCGCAACACGTTCCCGTTCGGTTCTCCGGAGTTTGTCATGTATGACATGCAGCAGAACGTGCTCAAGGTGATCATGAACACGTACTACGGCGTATCGGGATACACCCGGTTCCGGCTTTTCGACCGGGAGATCGGGGCCGCGGTAACATCGGTGGGACGGGCGATCATCGAGCACACCCGTCGCGTCATCCAGCAGCAGGGCTATACCGTGATCTACGGGGACACGGACTCCTGCATGGTGCAGCTCCCGCCGCTTGACCGTGAACGGACGATCGGGACTGCACAGGAGATCGAGAAGCAGTTAAACGAGAGTTACTCAGGGTTTGCAAAACAGGAGCTCAACGCCGATACCCATTATTTTTCGATCAAATTCGAGAAGATCTATGCACGATTCTTCCAGGCAGGAAAAAAGAAGCGGTATGCGGGGCAGCTGGTCTGGAAGGAAGGAAAAGACGTCAACGAGATCGATATTGTCGGCTTTGAAATCCGCCGGAGCGATACGCCCCAGATCACAAAAATCGTCCAGGGAAAAGTGATGGAACTGATCCTTTCAGGTGCAGGATATCCCGAGGTTAAGGCGTTCCTTTCCGATGTGATCAAAAAATACCGTGCCGGGAAATATTCCCTGGACGAGGTGGGGATACCGGGAGGAATCGGGAAAGGTCTTGACGATTATGCGAATGATGATGTGCAGGTCAGGGGTGCAAAGTACGCAAATGAGCACTTCCACACAGAATTTGGCAAGGGGAGCAAGCCCAAACGGGTATACATCAAAGCTGTCACGGGAAAATATCCCAAGACCGATGTGATCTGTTTTGAGTATGCCGACCAGGTGCCAAAAGAGTTCGTACCC
>JAPKXV010000273.1 GCA_026394635.1 Methanoregula sp.
GAGGCGCTTTGGCATGTTGCTCCCGCCGATCTCGCCCAGCGGTCCCGGGTGCACGTTGGGGATGGTGACCAGTATCTCATCCCTGCCGTCCCGTTCAAGGAAGAGGGTTACCTGCGGCACGACAACCCGCTCCCCGATGCTCCGGAAGTAATCGTCCAGCTTCCTGCTGCCTTCCGAAAGGTGGGCTAAAAAAGCGTTGGCCAGTTCGAGCGGTCCGACCTGGAAGTTTGCCTTCATCGGGCGCTCGATCACAAGGATGAAGAGCACAACCCCGAAAGCAAAACTGATATGGAGCAGGGTGCTGAGCAGCAGGAAGTCCAGCCCGAGATACGGGGTTGCGCCCGCTATGGCAACACCGGAGTGCAGGAGCGCCGGGATGATGACCCGTGAAAGGCGGAAATCGACGACTGCAGCGAGAAGCAGCATCCGGAACGAGAAGACAAAGGCACAAGAGACTGCAAAAAAGACGGGAAATGATGACCTGAAGAGCAGGATCGGGGATAAGGAGACAAAAAGCGAGATCACAAGCCCGATCACCGCTGTAAGCCCGGACCATTCGTAGGTGAGCTTCCCTTTGAAAAACCTTGTTAACCGTGGCGTGAGCGCAAGGGCAGCAACAGCCGGGAGAAGGTAGGCTAGGACCGGAAACAGGCTTATGTTATCGAGTGTTCCCCCCTTTCTCAGCACCACCATGATCTCGAGGCAGGCAGAAAGGAGCAGGATGATGGTAAGTGACTTTACCCACGACGGGGTGGTAACGATATATTTCGAAAGGGCTTCGAGTTTGAGATCCATCTCACCAGCCAATGTACACCATCCTTTGCTGCAGTCCTGACATGGAGCGTCCCTTTTTAAAACAGGTACACTCTGATCGGTTATCCCTGCACCTATCCCCCCGGCGGGTTTTGTCCTGCCTGCACGTCAGGCAGGGCCTTGTCCTCAAAGAGGTGGTTAACCCCGAGCAGGACATTTACCTTTTTTAAGTCATCGCTGCTCTGGAACGCGATCATCACAAGGAGCGTGATGGGCACCGAGAAGAACATCCCCAGAATACCCAGCAGCCAGCCCCAGAAGATCACCGAGAAGAGCACGATGATGGCCGGGACTTCAAATTTGCGCGAGGCGAGGTAGGAAAAGACCGGGTTTTCCACAACAAGGTTGAGTACACAGACCAGTGCAATGACGGCAACAGCCCCCCCTACCCCGAACTGGATGTAGGCAAAGAGAATTGCAGGTATCGCCGCGATGATCAGCCCGATGTAGGGAATATAACAGAGCAGGAATGTCAGAAGCCCCCACGTGAATGCTGCATGGACTCCCATGACCCAGAGCGTGCTGCCAAATAGCACCGCATGGACAAGGTTTGTCTCTGTCCGTACGATCATGAAGTCGATGATGTACCGGCTCATATGCGAGATCTGCACCAGTTTTTCCGGTTCACCTTCCATGACCTGTGCAAGCCGGGCGGGGATTTTCGGGGCTTCAAGGAGTAAAAAGAACGTGGCAACGCCGATGAAGAAGAGGTACATGATGGCCTCACCGATACTGATGATGGAAGACATGAGCGCCTCGACAACGTTGGTCAGGTCAGGTGCTGGGAGCGTTACCGGACCGGCATTCAGGCCCTCGATGCTGCTGACAAATGCCGAGATCTCCGAGATCCGCATGTCGAGCTGCTCCTGGTACTGCGGGAGGTCGTGTATCAGGATCCCAAATGACCAGAATGCCATCAGGAGCAGGACAAGGATACAGAGGCATGCCACGAGGGTGATCAGGGTTACGGCAGCGAGATCTCCTAGCCCTTTGCTCTTTAACCAGTTCATTGCCGGGACCAGCATGAGGGTCAGGATGACGGAGATGACAAGGATGTTGACAATATGGGCTATCATGTGGATGCCGAGGATGATGATTAAAAAGAGCGCAACATAGACAACAACCCTGTCAATCTGCCTGCCTGCATCCGGAATCATTGTTATACGGGATTAAGGTGGTATTATCATACAAAGCTTGCCCCTGATAATTTTTAAGATCTCAAAAAAGTGCTTTGTTGCGTCCTGCGATAAATTTCATCTCATCCCGCTCCAGGAAACGATTAGCGGGAAAAAAGAATATTCAGGGAGACCGGCGCAGCACAAGAAGCCCTCCGGCGATTGCAGGCAGGACGAGGACCAGGTCAACCGGCGCCGGGTGCGTTGTGGCCGGGACGGGTGTTGCCGGTGACGGGATGACTGGTTGTGGCGGAGTTTCAACAGGAGTCGCTTCCGGCACGGTTGTTGCCAGAGGGAGGGGGGGTGCAGGTGTGACCATAGGGGGTGTAGTCTCTGCCATGATGGATACCCTCCTTTCCGGCAGACCCAGCGTTACATATACCGTTTCGCCCGGCGACTGCGGGTTTTGTGCGACAATGGAGAATTTCTTGTCTGCCGTGGCAGATGTTGTCCTGAACCCGACAAGGGCAACACCGTCAATATCAGTCGTCACCTGTGCGTAATACCGGGTGTTTGAATAGGTGGCAGACGATGGTGCAACATCATCCAGAATTGTCCTCCCGTTGCCGTTGTTGTACTGGTACAAGCCGATCACATAGGGGCCTCCTGAAGGGTCCTGCACGACGTTCATCTGGCCGCCGGGGATGACCGGGGGCTGGTCGCCCGACTCGCCACTCATGGAAAACGTCCGGGCGACCCAGACATAGTACGCGGTGTTCGGCTTGCCGGTGATCGTGACCGTAAAACCGCTCCCCCGAGTCAGAGTGTCCTCGGCTGATGCGAGGGGAATCAATACAAAAATAGCACAACAGACCATAACGATGATAAGAGATCCAAAAATCCCATGTCTCAAGAGAATGCTCCTGGTCTTCTTTTCAGCAGACGATCGTTGTTTTTTGAGGGTATTGGATATTGTGGTCTGTTATCCACCCCTTACCTTTTTTACCCATCCTGTCCTGAGTGGTACAGGGACAGCTATGACCATTGACTGGTATAAAGAATTTGTCGACCTGAATTACACCCCGGCGCGCGACGAACTTGTCTGCCTGTTTTATTTTGAACCGGCAGCGGGGATCAGCGGCAAGGAGGCGGCAGGACGAATTGCATCGGAAAGTTCAACCGGGACCTGGACCACCCTGTTCTCCATGCCGCCCCGGATGAAAGCGCTCTGAAAGCGCTCCAGGCAACAGCATTTGATATCGAAGGAAATGTCGTAAAAATTGCGTATCCCCTGGGTCTGTGGGAGGAGGGCAACGCGGTCCAGATGCTGAGCGGAATTGCCGGGAACATCTTCGGCATGAAAGCGATACGGAACCTGCGGCTGATCGATGTCTCTTTACCTCCTGCATATATCCGGCATTTCAAAGGGCCGCACTTTGGCAACGACGGGATCCGGAAGATGATGGGTGTTTCCGGCCGGCCGCTGACCGGTGCAGTGCCCAAACCCAAGATTGGGTTCTCTGCAAAAGAGCATGCAGAGGTTGGCTACGAGACGTGGATGGGCGGTTTTGATTTTGTCAAGGACGACGAGAACCTGACCTCAACACCGTTCAACCGGTTCGAGGACCGGGTACAGCTGATGACAAAGAAGCGGGAGAAGGCAGAAAACGAGACCGGCGAAAAGAAATCCGCGTTCATCAACATATCCGCTGATACCGAGACGATGAAGAAGCGTGCTGACCTGCTCGCAGAGCACGGCTGGAACTACGCGATGATCGATGTGGTCGTGGCCGGCACGGCAAGTGTCATGACCCTGCGGGACTACTGTTCCGACTTAGGTCTCGCGATCCATGCCCACCGGGCGATGCATGCGGCGTTTGACCGGAACCGGAAGCACGGGATCAGTATGCAGTTCCTCGCCAAGCTCATGCGTCTTGTCGGCGTGTCCCAGATCCATACGGGGACAGCCGTGGGAAAACTGACCGGCTCACGGAAGGAGTCCACGGTCCTTGCGGATGTGTTGCGGGAGAAAAAGACCGCGGCCGTTGACGGGATGCTCCTTGAGCAGGATTGGGGGAAGATCAAATCAGCGTTCCCGGTCTCATCCGGAGGACTTCACCCCGGCCTTGTGCCGGACGTGCTGGATATTTACGGGACCGAGCTCGTCCTGCTCGTCTCCGGCGGCATCCACGGCCACCCGAAAGGCACCCGTGCCGGTGCGAAGGCGACCATGCAGGCGATCGAGGCATGGCAGGAGGGCATCACGCTCGAGGAAAAGGCCAGAACGGCAAAGGAACTCAAAGGAGCGCTGGAGAAATGGGGGCATTACAAGCCGAAGTGAATGGGTGGAGAACTTCATGACACCAGAAGTCCGCGAGCTGAAACGCGAAGAATTTTATCTGGCAGAGAAATTGTGGGAGCAGTACCGGGGCCAGAAAGCGGACCCGGTGCACGAGCGGATCTTCGGCGTCTTTGCTGACGGCGAACTCGCGGCAACGGCCCGCTACACCCGGCACCCGGACGGGAACGAGATGGACTGCGTTTTTGTTCCCGATACGTTCCGCGGAAAGGGTTACGCCAGACATGCTGTCGAGGAGCTGATCCGGGTGTGCGGGGCAGAGACGATCCACATCCATTCGACCATTGTGCTCATTTCGTTCTACAAGACCTTCGGGTTCACCCCGATTCCCGAGGAGCAGCTCCCCAAAAGCATCCGCGAGCGGTTCCTCTTCTGCTTCGGGGAGATGCTGGGCTGTAATGTCTGCCCGATGGTGAGGAAGGGGGATACCCGGTGATGGTAAACCAGAACTCAATATTATTCTTACATAAAAAAAATTCCCGGTCTGTACGTATTTAACAGATTTGAATTCAAGACCACAGGTCCGGTAACCAGAGACCTGTATTCCTGATCACGTTCCCGCCCCGATCCCATCCCTTATAACCTCCAAGCTGGAATTTCTTAGCACCGATGTCCTCCTTCCAG
>JAPKXV010000383.1 GCA_026394635.1 Methanoregula sp.
AGAATTCAATTTTTTTTCTGTCTAACACGATACTTGAATCAACGCGAATTTGTTCAAGTTCGGTTTCGTGCTGTGCCCAAAGTTTCTGAATCATCAAACGGCGTGCAAGATCCCGATCATCAAGATTTGCAGCAAAGGTCTGTTTCATCAGATCCATTTCATTCTTACGAATCTGCCCCTCTTTATCAACAGAATGAATAAATTTTTCTAGATCTTCTGAGTTCTTTAGCTGATTGATTTTGTCATCAGTAAATTGCTCACGGATCATCTTTGTTACATCATCAAACCGTTTCCGCTCCAGAGTTGCATCGATCTTCTCTACACCTACCTGAGAATCCTTAATCTGGGTCTCTTGAAGTTTTCCACCTACCTCGATGCGCATTTCTTCAATTTTCTTATCAATTCCGCTCCGTAATTTTTGAGCCTCAATTATTGCCTCTTTTTTCTTTTCAGCGCGCTCTCGGAATATGTCCTGCCAGTAGGACTCGTCGTAATCGAAGTACGGGAGGTGGACCAGCTGGAGTCCCCACCGGGAAAGCGTTGTCTTTAGGTTGAATTCAAAGTCCTGCTGAAGTTCCTTTTTTATATCCGAGTTCCCATACAGGTCTTCAAATGAGTAGCCCTTGAGCTTTGACTGCAGGACATTGAGCATCTCATTTCTGACATTCCCTAAGAGGTCAACGACTTCGAGATGCGGTCTGGATTTCATCAGGTTGTCAAACAGGAGAATGGGTTTGTCCACTTTCACTACCATCCTCCCCTTCACCCCGGCATCAAAATTCTCTCTTGTCCGCAACTCTCCAATCGAGAAATCAACCGGAATGTCGCCGTCATCCACAAGGATAATGATGGTCTTCTCAAAGAGGTTCAAGGTTTTTAAAAACTCTACAAGACCGCCCGCAGTATATGTCCCGGGCGGCAGGTCGCCCATGTACTTTCCGCCTTGTAAAAAGATCGCCTTGGTTCCCTGCATGACGGTGATCTTTTTTGTCGCACCCAAAAAGTATGAATTGAGTTCGGCAACTTCAAACCGGTGCGCGAGGTCATTGGGACGCCGCTGCCAGACATTCGATTTGGAGAGGTCGGGATACGCCTCCGGATATGTCGCACTGCTGTCGGTCCCCGTCTGCTGGACTGGCGCCCCGCAGCTCGAACAGAATGTGGCACCGGATCTCACCGGTTGACCGCATTTACCACAGAGCTGACCGGAGACCAGCTGCCCGCACTGTGAACAAAACTTACTGTCTTTTTTGTTTTCTGCCCCGCATGAACGGCATTTAGAAGTACCAACACCAAACATTTGAGAAGACCACCTATAACTAACATAAATCCGAACTGTTATTTATAGCAGTACTTTTAAAATCCATATTTTTTCACAATACGCCCCATAAATCCCAGGCAGCTATCGACTTTTGCAGCACAGCCAATCACCAAATCATATGCGTCAGCTCTCTATTTCCCGTCGTAGCCAAAGCCTTTATTGCCAGAGGAATATCATCGACCATTAAAGAGAGTGATAAAAACAGCATGACGCAATATGATATCGAGTTCCGGTTCCAGGATGAAGCGCAAAAAAAAGCCAAACAACTGATCTATCATCTCGAAGCAAAATTCCACCTCGATTTTTTTAAGAATAACTGCCCTATCCCCCATGTATCGTTAATCGGGCAGCTCACGACAGATGATGAAAAAAGGCTTGTTACCGATTTTGTCACGCTCTGCTCAAAGACGCCGTTCTGCTCCTTTGATCTCAATACGTATTCAGTTTCCGACGCCAGCCATGCGGTCTGTATACGGGTTGATCCTGGCGCGGAACTGGTCGCATTCAAAAAAAACCTGCTACAGATCATCGCGCCCTACTGCAACCTGCAGAAACGGGATGAAAAAGAACCAGTTGTGTTTCATGCGACCGTTGTAAAGAATATCAAGCCGCAAAAATATGACCTGATAAAAAAACACATAGAACAGTTTAAACCGCAGCAGCTCAGGCATTACGTCATCAGGGCAACACTGGTAAAAGAACAACAATTTCTGTGAGAATATGATTTTTTAACCCGTAGTGTGCTGACAAAAAAAGAGGCGCTGGACAAAAAACTGGAATATACTGACAGGAACCTGTATCTCCAGTTCATAAATAAGAAATTCAATCCTGATGACAGGATGAATGAAATGCCCAAAATTCCTGATGAAATTTATGCCCGACCGGTGTGGACAAAAAATCTAAACTGGTTGGATTACCCTCAGTGCGCGGCGACTTCTCCTGAGAGTGGCGAAATCAAAAGGTTAATTAATTTCACACGGGTAGTTTAACGTAACCAAAGGTGGTGTTTACAATCGTCATCTGTCCGAATTGTGGAAAAAATACGCCCGAAGGCAAATTCTGTGAGCATTGCGGAGCGTCAGTACAGACAACGCAGACTTTCCAGCAGCCCGTCGCCCAGCAACCGGTGTATCCCCAGCAACCCGCTGCCGCAAAAGAAGAGAAAAGTGCCGGTGTAGCGGCGATTCTCTCATTTATCTTTACCGGTTCCGGGCAGGTCTATAACGGGGACCTGTTGAGAGGTATCGGAATACTTGTTGGTACAATCATCGGTTCTTTCATATTCTTAATTCCGGGAATTATTGTCTGGATTTACGGTATTTATGACGCCTACACCACAGCACAGAAGATGAACAAGGGCGTGATCCCTTTTAAACCAACCAATATGGGACTTCTGATCGGGTTCATCATTGTCTATATACTTATTGCCTTAGCCATGGTCTTCTTTGTATTTCTGGCAATGATCGCATCGAGCAAACCCTATTATTACTAAATTTTTTGGTCGCGTCCCCTTATCGGCTAAAATTTTCCCGTACTTTCCAGTAAGTGGACATCGATCTACAATTTAAAAAACCGGGGTGCAGCAGTTCACAATTGATCCTGCCCTACCAAAGTTTCAGGAGCGATATCCCAGGCGCAGGGTGGCTCAAAAGGGGAACTGCGGGTAAATTGAACCGCAATTGAGGTCGGAATAAACTCTGTCCCTGAATGCCACAACCGGTTATCCCGAATGCCAATCCCGCCTATTTTAATACTTGAAAAAACATATTCCGCCACTAACGAGGTACTGATTCTGTATGGCAAGTGCATCATCCATCACTGAGTTTTTAGGGAAACTTATCCCAGGATACGATTACCGTGCGAAGAAGAGCCGGCTGAACACGGACCGGTCCGTCCGGGAAAAACTGGCGCGTGAACTGAAAAAATCGGCACTGAACTGAAAAGAAGTAAGCGATCTCGCGTACCGTGATGGCAAGCGGGATGTCGTTGACCACATCAAGGATCTGTTGAAAGCCATTGACCTGTTTGTAATCGAGATTGAAGCTGCTCCCTTCGGGCAGTCTCCACTCTTTAAAGCGGATAAGGTCAACGATGAAGATATCAACCAGATGATCCAGTTCGATCGCAATCTTGTCGAGCAACTGGAAGTGATCACAAAAACGTCAGAACTCATCTATGACCATGTCCTCAAGGGAGAGACATCGGACATCATCATGCAGGTGAGAAAGTTAAAAAAAGAGCTCGATGTCATGAAGAATACGTTCTCGGATCGGCTCGATTATTTCATGAAACGGTGAATGGAGGGAACCGGGTATGGCAAACGAACCACTGTTTTTTAAAGATACCGGGGAGATGGGCGATGTTTTTCTTGTAGCAAAAAAGATCATCGAGCAGACGCGCCTCTCCCGTGAAGAGCGTGTGCGCGTCTCGAACATCACAGAAGAACGACTCAGGCAGCTGACCGGAAAATTCATCGAATATGATACGATCAATGCACAGAATAACGAGTACAGGATCAAAATTCACCAGCTGCGGGTGAAACTGCTCCGGGGGGAACTCGCCGGCGATGAAGCAAAAAAGGCGCTGGATGCCCTGGCAGGCGAACGCGACGATCTCCAGAAGAAATACGGGGATCTTGTCGGGCTTCTCGATACCCAATTGAAAAATATTGATCTCGAACTTGAAACACTCGAAAAGCGGGAACAGACTCTGGCACGGGAGCGGGACCAGTATCATTCCGCACTCCATATGGAAGTGCAATGGATTGCCGAAGGAGAATTAAAAGAGATCGCGGATTTAAAAGAGACCTTAAAGAAGAGGCGGCAATCCCTTGTTGAAGAGAAATCATTAATTTTTATTAAAAAGGATGAACTCGCCGAATCATTCGCTCCTGTGGATGACGTTATCGGTAAAAGGTCCAAGCGGTATGTGAGTGTTGATGATGCCCGCATACACGAGCTCAATTTTATCGCCCGGTTCGATACGAAGATGCAGACGTATCCCGTAAAGTGCTTCTCACCCCATGAAGGGATGACATATACCGTCACGGATTGGAAGAACCATTATCATTATGATTCCGGCACTGGCGGGAGTGCCGGCGGAAATGTGGCAACCGGCACGGGCAGCCAGAACGTGCCCCTGAACGCGGGTTCCGTATATGCAATCGAGAAGAAAGATCACACCTATTTCGGAAAGGGCAAAAAGACGGTGGTTGTCGATGCATTCTCGTATTGCAACACCGGCGATTATGCAGATCTGGGTTTTGATACCCGGATGGTGACGATGCCTGCACTGATGTCGGTGCTGGGTCCGATCATCCAGCGTGCGGAAGAAGGAGATTATTTCCACGTCCTCGGGATCACCTCACCCACCGGCTGGGACGACCCGGTGATCGAATGGGTGAAAGGCGGGGATTCAGGCAATTCGTACATAAGCCGGAATGTTGCCGTCTGCCTTGTCGATGCCGGGAGTGGCGAGATCTATTACAATCCAACTGACCTGAGAATCCTGAGCTATATCGATTATTTCAGACCGGAGTTTGACCTGGAACGGGTAGAAAAGTTAAAAAAAGTGATCCGGGATGAATTTGCATCCGTTGAATATCTCGAATTTGAAAAGATATATGAGAAGACAAAAGAGGACCGGTTTATCATCGAGAAAGCCTTCTATGCGCTTGAGCGGGAGAAAGTCGGCAGGGTAGTATTCGTTCCGGG
>JAPKXV010000160.1 GCA_026394635.1 Methanoregula sp.
AATAGATTAAAAAATTTAGTATGAAGGGAGGTACCTGTCCAGTTCCCATTGATGAACGGCGAGCCGGAATGCATCACTTTCCATTTCTGCGATCCGTGAAAGGTTCTCGACCACATGGTTCCCTAATGTGGCACAGATGATGTCATCCCTGAGGAGCGCTGCATTGGACTCCATGAGGCTTCCTGGCAGCATTTCGATGTGGAGTTTCTTCCGTGCTTTTTGATCGAGATGATAGATATTGGTGTTCGTGCTTTCCGGGGGCATAATCTTGTTCCTGATCCCATCGAGACCTGCGGTGAGCATACAGGCAAACGTGAGGTACGGGTTGCACATCGGATCCGGGCTCCTGAATTCTGCACGGGTACTGTTGCCACGGGCTGCAGGTACGCGGACGAGTGCCGATCGGTTCGCTGCGCTCCATGAAATATAACAGGGCGCTTCATAACCGGGAACAAGCCTCTTGTATGAGTTGATGGTTGGGTTGGCGACCCGCGTGATTGCCTTCGCGTGCTTCAGGATCCCGCCAATGTAATAGAGTGCGGTGTCTGAAAGTTGCATGGGTGCATTTGCATCATAAAAAGCATTTTTCCCAGCCTTTGAAAGTGATCCATGAGTATGCATGCCGCTTCCGTTGATCCCGCCAATAGGTTTTGCCATGAAACTTGCGTGCAGGCCATACTGGAGCGCGATCGATTTTGTGGCAAACTTGAATGTGATGACACGGTCGGCCGTTATAAGCGCGTCACCATACTTGAAGTCTATCTCGTGCTGGCTGTCCGCAACCTCGTGATGTGACGCCTCTATCTCAAATCCCATCTCACCTAGTGCAAGCACGACATCCCTGCGGACGTCTTCTGCTGAATCAGTGGGCGCAAGATCAAAATACGCTCCATGATCCTTGAACTGGGTTGTCGGCAGACCATCGGCCATTTTGAAGAGGAAAAATTCGAGTTCCGGACCCGTGTTGAAAGTGAATCCCATCTTTGCGGCATCAGCAAGGGTCTTTCTCAAAATATACCGGGGATCGCCGTCAAACGGTTTGTTGCCGTACGTCTGTACGTCACAGATGAACCGTGCAACTTTTCCTTCTGCCGGTCTCCAGGGAAGGACTGCGTACGTCGCCGGATCGGGCTTAAGAAGCATATCAGACTCTTCAATCCTGGCAAATCCCTCAATGGAAGAGCCATCAAACCAGATCCCCTCTGTCAATGCTTTTTCTGCCTGGATCACAGGAATCGAGACATTTTTCGGCTGACCCTGGATATCCGTAAATTGCAGGCGGATAAATTTTACTTTGTCCGCCTCAATTTTCTTGAGGAGTTTTGAAACGTCTGCTGACATACTGGAAGACATGTTCCACCCAATTATATTTATACTTATTGAGCATACCTAATTCATCGATTGCTCAATACTAACTGATCATTTGACTCCGTGATTTAATATGTGTGGCATTATTGGTGTGATAGACAGGCGCCGCCAGTGCATGGACGGCAGCAAGATTAAAGAGGCGCTCGCCATGATGAACGAACGGGGCAGCGGAGAGGGTGCCGGTTATGTGGCGTACGGCATTTATCCGGAATACAAGGACTATTTTGCCCTGCATGTTTTTTTTGACAATATCCGGGAGAATAAGGGTGCCCTCGACAACCTGTTGGAAAAATGGGGCACAATTGTCCATGATGAACAGATCAAGACATACGAACAACCCAATATCCGGAAAGTCCACACACCTTGGCGGTACTTTTTCCGCCCCGATCGCAGCCTGATGGCCAAGAGTAAGACACCCGATGAAGACATTGTCACGCATCTTGTTATGAAGGTGAATTCCGAAAAGAACGGGGCGCTGATCTTCTCATCCGGTAAAAATCTCGGCGTCTTTAAAGCCGCAGGCTGGCCGGAGGATGTCGCAGATTTCTACCGGATACAGGATTATAAAGGATACCTGTGGCTCGCTCATAACCGGTATCCGACGAATACACCCGGCTGGTGGGGAGGTGCACACCCGTTTAATCTCCTGAACTGGAGTGTCGTGCATAATGGCGAGATCACAAGTTACGGTACCAATCGTCGTTATATTGAGAGTTATGGGTACCAGTGTACGATGTATACAGACACCGAGGTCGTCGCCTACCTCTTCGATCTTCTTGTACGAAAACACGGGCTGTCCGAAAAGATGGCGGTTCGGGCACTTGCCCCGCCATTCTGGGAGGAGATCGATGCGATGCCGGAGAAGCAGCGGGATCTCAATCGTGCTGTCCGGCTCGCGTATGCTCCGGCACTCATGAACGGGCCGTTTGCGATCTGTGTGGCAAACGAGCACTCGCTCGTAGGGTTCACCGATAGGATCAAGTTGCGCCCGCTGGTCAGCGGTGAGCTGGGGGATCGCCTTTACATCTCCAGCGAAGAGTCAGCGATCCGCAGAATCGAACCTGATGTTCAGGACATCAAAATGCCTAAAGCCGGTGACCCGGTAATCGGGAAGGTATACGCATGACTATCGGCAGTATCCCGCTCCGGTTCAGGGTGGATATCGATCACGAACGCTGCATGCTCTGTGGCAGATGCGTGGAGAACTGCTCATACGGGGTATTCCGGAAAGATGACGACAAAATTAAAGTCAACTCACGGAACTGTGTTGCGTGTCACCGTTGTCTTGCGTTTTGCC
>JAPKXV010000011.1 GCA_026394635.1 Methanoregula sp.
CGGTGGTTACGACAGCAGTTGCCCGTGGAGACCTGTCCCAGAAGATCACTGTTGATGTTGAAGGAGAGATCCTGCAACTTAAGAACACGATCAATACGATGGTCGACCAGCTGAGCACGTTTGCGTCAGAAGTTACGCGTGTTGCCCGTGAAGTCGGGACAGAAGGCAAACTCGGCGGGCAGGCGAATGTGCCGGGCGTCGCCGGGACATGGAAGGAACTGACCGATAATGTGAATATGCTTGCCGGGAACCTGACAAGCCAGGTGAGAAACATCGCGGTGGTTACTACTGCTGTCGCAAAAGGGGATCTCAACCAGAAGATCACCGTTGAAGCCAAAGGCGAAATTTTAGAACTCAAGAACACCATCAACACGATGGTCGATCAGCTGAGCACGTTTGCGTCAGAAGTTACCCGTGTCGCCCGTGAAGTTGGTACTGAAGGGAAACTTGGCGGACAGGCAGCTGTGCCAGGTGTCGGCGGTACCTGGAAGGAACTGACAGATAATGTCAATGCAATGGCAGGGAACCTGACAAGCCAGGTGAGAAACATCGCAAATGTGACCACGGCTGTCGCAAAAGGGGATCTTAACCAGAAGATCACCGTTGAAGCCAAAGGCGAAATTTTGGAACTCAAAAACACGATCAACACGATGGTCGACCAGCTTTCCACGTTTGCGTCAGAAGTTACCCGTGTCGCCCGGGAAGTCGGAACAGAAGGAAAACTTGGCGGGCAGGCGAATGTTGCAGGTGTTGGAGGTACCTGGAAAGAACTGACCGACAATGTCAATGCGATGGCAGGAAACCTGACAAGCCAGGTGAGAAACATCGCAAATGTGACGACGGCTGTCGCAAAAGGCGACCTCAACCAGAAGATCACAGTCGAAGCCAAAGGCGAAATTTTAGAACTCAAGAAAAGGCGAAATTTTAGAACTCAAGAACACTATCAACACGATGGTCGACCAGCTTTCCACGTTTGCGTCAGAAGTTACCCGTGTCGCCCGGGAAGTCGGAACGGAAGGGAAACTCGGCGGACAGGCGAACGTCGTAGGAGTTGGAGGTACCTGGAAGGAACTGACCGACAATGTCAATGCGATGGCAGGAAACCTGACAAGCCAGGTTAGAAACATTGCGGTTGTTACAACAGCAGTTGCAAAAGGCGATCTCTCCCAGAAGATCACGGTCGAAGCCAAAGGCGAAATTTTAGAACTTAAAAACACCATCAACGGCATGGTGGACAACCTCAACACGATGGTCGGGGATATCAACCGTGTGATGCTCCTCGTCGGTGATGGTAAGCTGACTGACCTGATCAAAGCCAAGGCATCCGGTGAATTCTCGTCCATGGTCAACGGTATTAACGGCACGATCAAGAGCCTGCGGTCAATTGTCGCTGACTTAACAGAAGCCGGTATCAATATCGGCGGAGTTTCGCAGACTGTGCTGAGTGCGGGTCAGGAGATGAATGCGATGGTGACGCAACTCACCTCATCAGTCGTGCAGATTGCCGATGGTGCAAAAGCCCAGGCGCAGCAGATCAGTCAGGCATCAAAGGAGAGTGAGGGCGTCGGGGTCATTGCCACGAACACGATGGAGCGTGCAGGGTCCATGAACCAGATGTCAGACCTTGCCAGCAATTCTGCAGCGCTTGGCACAAAGGCGATGGAAGAGACGATTAAAAACACGGAACTGATGCTCCAGGGCTCAACGAACTCGGTGTCAAGCATTGAATCGCTCAGTAAGAGTAGCGAGCAGATCCAGGAAATTGTCGACCTTATCCGTGATATTGCCACCCAGACAAATATTCTAGCCATCAACGCAGCCATTGAAGCCGTCCGTGCAGGCAAACACGGCAAAGGATTTGCCGTTGTCGCCGAAGAAGTAAAAACCCTTTCTGCGGACAGTAAAACGCAGGCAAAGCAGATCTCTAACCTCGTGAAATCTCTCCAGAAGGAGGTCGAGCATACGGTGGTGACCATCAAAACAATCGCAGAAAATGTGGAGATCGGGAAAACCTCTATCTAACAGACGTCCGATGCCTTCAAAGAGATCAGGCATGCCATTGAAGGGGTGTCAAAAAATTCAAAGGAAATTTCTTCGGTTACGTCTGACCAGAAGAAGAGTATCGATGCAATCTCTGTCAGCCTCGATAAGATCAGCGGCATTGCAACCGATACCTCCTCAAGCAGCAACCAGGTGGCAGGAAGTGCCAAGGGGCTCGCCGGGAAGATGCAGGAACTCACATCCACCGCATCAACGCTTGCAGGATTTTCTACAACCCTGCAGCAAAAAGTCGGAAAGTTTAAACTGAACAAAGCGATGGCAGCCGATGAATAACGGGGATTTAACATGAGATCTCGCAGATATGAACACTGGGGCGCAATCCCGGTACCGGAAAAGGGAGTGAGGTGAGATCATGGCAGACATAGACATGATCGATGAATTTGGCGATGAAGAGGTTGAGACCGACCAGTACCTTGTTTTCAACATAGAAACGGAAAATTACGGTATCCAGGCAATACGGGTCCTTGAGATCGCACAGCCGTTAAAAACGACCGATGTCCCTGAAGCCCCTGACTACGTTGAGGGTATTATCAACCTCAGGGGGAAACTGGCAACGGTCATTAATTTTCGGAAAAAGTTTGGCTTTCCCGAAAAGCCAAAAGATGAAGATACCCGCGTTATTATTGTGGAACAGCACGGGTTTCCAATCGGTATCATCGTCGATTATGTGGATGAGGTTATTAAAATCCCTGATTCATTTATCCACAAAATGCCCCCCGGGGCGATGACTGCCCATTCCCAGCGGTATATCCGGGGCTTGGGGCTGATGGAGAACAAGCTCAGTATCATCCTGGATGTCGATGCGATCCTGGACGATATCGATACAAAGGAAGCCGAAGCGTTTATCGGCACTATCAATCATATCCAGAACCTGGATGTGTCAGCCATTCCAGCCAAGGACCAGCCACCACCTCCTGCACAAAAGGAGACCGTGGAGCAGCTGGTTCAGGAACAGGCTCCGGGAAAATCCACGCCGGTTACTGATAAAAAAGTGGCACAAGCAAAGAAAAGAACATCGAGAAAAAAGGAGTTATAGAAAATGACGACAGTACTTATTGTTGATGATGCAAGTTTCATGCGGGGATCGCTCAAGTTTATCATCGAAACTGCAGGATATACGGTGGTTGGTGAGGCAAAAGAGGGCAAAGAAGCGGTCGAGATCTATAAAAAAATCAAACCCGATGTGGTGACGCTCGATATCCTGATGGATGGCATGGACGGGATGACTGCATTAGCGAACATCAAAAAACTGAACCCGGCAGCAAAGGTCATCATGATAACGGCGCTCGGGCAGGAAGAGAAGCAGAACGAAGCCCGTGCGCTGGGGGCAAACGGATATATCAGGAAACCGTTCAAACAGGACGAGATCGTCAAGGAGTTAAAACGGGTCGTTGGCAGTAAATGAGGACAGGAGACGACAGATCAGAGCGCTCATGATACGTGTCTTGATCGTTGACGATTCAAGTTTCATGCGGAAATCCTTAACACATATCCTTGAATCGGATCCGGCGATAGAAGTGGCAGCGACAGCTGAAAACGGGGAGTTGGCAGTAACGATAACAAAAGAGATCAAGCCGGATGTCATCCTTCTGGATATCGAAATGCCGGTGATGGACGGGCTGACTGCGCTTACCCATATCATGACAGAATGCCCGACTCCTGTTGTGATGATCAGTGCACTCAACAAGCGGGATGCAACACTTGCCATCAGATCCCTTGAATACGGTGCGGTGGATTTCATCCCCAAACCATCCGGGGAGATCTCGTACGATATTGAGACTGTCGCCCAAGAAATCCGAAATAAAGTCCGTGCGGCAGTAGCGAGCACTGTTGTACAGCTTCCGCTCACCATTCCGGACACTTCGTCTATTCACCCGAAAAGGAAAAATCGAGAGAAAAAAGAGATCGTTGTTATCGGGGCTTCAACCGGGGGTCCGAAAGCCATAATAAAAATCCTGTCAGACTTCCCGGACAGGATCTCCCCGGCAGTCCTTATTGTGCAGCACATGGACCAGCCGTTCCTTCTCACATTTGTCGAACGGCTCCAGTCAAAGACCCCTATTAGTGTAACCCTCGCTCTGGACGGTGAGATCATACAGCCCGGGCACTGCTATGTTGCGCCGGGGGGGTGCAACACCATCATCGTTCAGGCAGGATTGGACAGGATGATCGCGTTACAGCCAAAGACCACCGAATCAGCGCTCACACCGTCCATTGACCGGGCGATGACATCTGCTGCTGCCGAATATAACGGGAAGGCACTCGGCGTCCTCTTAACGGGGATGGGGTCAGACGGAGCATCCGGTATGAACGCGATAAAAGATGCCGGGGGTTCAACGCTCGCAGAAGACCCGTCAACGTGCGTGATATCCGGGATGCCCAAAGCCGCCATCGACCTCGGGTGCGTGGATGCAATTGTACCGCTGCCCGCTATTGCCTTTACAATACTGGGGATGGTGGGATGAACCGGCAGAACACGAGATCCTGCCGGGTGGATGTGGATGCACGATCTGGAGGATGTCATGGCAGACGATGACAAAATCGATCTCTCCATGTTCCTTCCGGATTACCTCAATGATTCAAAGGAAGGGTTCCAGAAGGCGAATTCTGCCCTCCTCGATCTTGAGAAAGGCACAGGCGGACCCGACCAGTTAAATGTCATTTTCCGGGTTGTACATACCTTAAAAAGTTCCTCGACAATGCTGAAATTTTCAGACATTGCGGATTTTGCCCACGCAAGTGAGGAACTGCTTGACCGCATGCGAAAGAACGAGGTTTTAGTCAGTGAAGAATCGCTGACCCTTCTCTTTGAGATCATCGATACCCTTGAAGAGATGGTCAGGTACCGGGCAACGGGCGCACAGCCCACAATCAAGTACCAGGAAACGTTGCAGAAGATCGAAACCCTGGGAAAAACCGTGCAGGAAAAACCCCAAAAACCAATAATTGCGATAAAAGGAACCGGGGAGACTATTCTTCCGGTGATCGAAAAAGCAAAGACAGTACGGGTAAATGTCGACGTGCTTGACTCGTTATTCAACCTTGTCGGGGAGCTTATCATCACAAAAAACCGGATTGACACGCTTCTTTCCGGTCACGCGGACAAGGAATTAAAGAGTGCATTGACAACAATGGCACAGATCATTAACGAAGTACAGGAAGATGTCTCTGCTGCCCGTCTTGTCCCTGCTGAAGAGGTCTTCCAGAAATTTCCACGGATGGTGCATGACCTTGCACGGAATGCACAAAAAGAGATTGATTTTATCGTAAAAGGCAGTGAGATCGAGCTTGACAAGTCGTTACTTGATGCCATCGGCGAACCCCTGATCCACCTTCTCCGTAATGCCGTCGATCACGGCATTGAAAGCCAGAAAATCCGGGAGAAGGAGAAGAAGGCAAAGAAAGGGACTATCACCCTTGAAGCGCAACGCACCGAGGATTTCATCACTATCAGCGTTGAGGACGATGGCGGCGGTATTGATTATGAATATTTAAAGCAGGTTTTTTTAAAAAAAGGGCTTATCCCCCCGGAAAAAGCCGGGACTATGACAGCGGATGATATCATGGGCTGCCTGTTTAAACCGGGTTTTACCAGTGCACAAAGCGTGACCGGAGTTTCAGGGCGGGGTGTTGGCTTGAACATTGTGGAGACCTCGGTCAAACAGCTCGGCGGCACGATTGAGATCGCATCAAAAATTAAAAAAGGCACCCGGTTCACGCTGAAATTCCCGCTCTCCACTACCATCATGCAGACCTTACTGGTGGGGTTAGGAGACCGGATCTTTGCCATTCCTGCCGGCATCGTCGTTGAAACGTTCAGGATCAGTACAGATGAAATTAAAGAACTTCCCGAAGGCAGGGTCCTCATCCGGGGGGAGCATATCTATCCCTACGAGTCCTTAGGCGCCCTCTTAAACCTTCCGGAACCGGAGGACAGGCAAGAGATTATCATCGTGATCATTGCAAAAGGGGAAAATTATATCGCCCTTGGTGTAGATGAACTGGTTGACCAGACAGAAACGATCATCAAACCTTTTGATCCCATTGCCCAGAAATTCAAGGGATTCTCCGGGGGAACTATCCTTGGGGACGGCAGGGTTGTCCTCCTTCTGGATATTTCCAGCATCGCAGGGTTTGAATATTACCAGAAGAGTGGGGAGAGTTATGAAAGATAAAAAAATCGAATTCACTGAAGAACAACTGGATTACATTCGTGAGGTAATGAATATCGGTGCCGGCAATGCAGGAACCGCACTGGAACAGATGATCGGGTTCAAAACCGAGGTGTCGATCCCGGTGGTAAAAAGTTACCGGCACGTTGATATTCTGGTGATGTATCAGCATATTGGGGAGTCCACCAATTTAGTTACCGCCGTACTTATGAACCTTGTCGGGCAGGTAACCGGAAAGATTGTCTTTGTTGTTCCGGATAAAAACCTGGCACTACTAACCTCGTCGATAGAAAAAATGATTACGGGCAGGAAAAAGGTGACAAAGGATCTGGATCTTTCCGTCGTTGCCGAGATCGGTAATATCCTCGCCGGCACGTACCTGACCTCCCTTCATGAGTTCTGTTCGCTGAATATCTATCATTCCATCCCGAAAACACACAATGAACCATTAAAAAACTTGTTATTGGAACTGTTCCCGAAAGACGATGCAAAAAATGCCAAACTCATCCTTGTCTTCAATCAACTCATCACCGTAGCAGACCAGGTGATTGCTACCTATATCCTGCTGGTGCCGGATAATGGTTCAATGGAACGGATTGCACAATCCGTACGGCAGGCAAAGGACAAATTATCGTGTCCATAAGACCATCACGGAAAATGCACGAATGAACGGTGAACACGCGGGCAAAAATAATTCCCCCTACCAGAAACTTCGGGGAAAAGGCAGGATGCGGCACACGGTTTTTACTGGCATACCGGGAAAAAACCCTTCATATCCCGGTCATTGATCACAAAGACCAAAACCGGGATACCATGAGGAGATTTTCATGGAAGCGCAGGTACAAAAATTTACTGAAGAACAACTGGATTTTATCAGGGAACTGGTAAACATTGGTGCCGGCAATGCAGGAACCGCACTGGAACAGATACTGGGGACCAAAACCGAGGTGAAGATCCCGGTTGTAAAAAGTTTCCGAAAAGGGGAAATTGAGCTGATTTATCAGCATATTGGTGATTCTACCCAGCCCGTGACTGCCGTACTTATGAATCTTATCGGGCAGGTAACCGGAAAGATTGTCTTTATTGTACCGGATAACGACCTCGTGAAACTGATCTCGTCAATGGAAAAAGCAACTCCGGGCGGGAGAAAACTCAGAATGGATCTCGATCTTTCGGTCGTTGCCGAGATCGGCAATATCCTCGCAGGTACATACTTAAACGCCCTTCATGATTTCTGCCTGCTGGATATCTATCATTCCATCCCGAAATTACAAAATGAAATGTTAAAAACCCTGTTATTGGGACTGTTCCCGGAAGACGATTCGGGAAATTCCCAGATCGTGCTTATCTTCAATCAATTTATTACAGCAGCAGACCGGCAGATTGCCACATACATCCTGCTGGTGCCGGATTGTGATTCTCTGGAAAAGATTGCGCAATCCCTGCGGCAGGCAAAGAACAAATTATCGGTACCCTAAGACCATCACGGGAAGAGTACGAATGACCGGTAAACACGCAAGAGAAACGTCCTGATGACCCATGAAGGTCGAGGAAAGTCACAATGAAAACCGGCGTACCGCACAAAGATCAAACAAGAGAGAGAATATGAGGACATAACCATGGAAACACAAGTACAAAAAATCACGGACGAACAGATGGATTTTATCAGGGAACTCGTAAACATCGGCGCCGGTAATGCAGTGACGGCGTTAAGCCAGTTGCTCCAGTGCAAAGTCGAACTGCTTATGCCTACGGTTCAGGTGTTGCGAGCCCATGAAGTGGCACCCGCTCTCACGGGGAGTCCTGCTGCCGCAGTTATCGGGGTGAGAATGGACCTTATCGGCGATGTCACCGGGGCGTTTTACGTAATCCTGTCAAAAGACGACCTTAAAAAAATTTCCGTTCTCATCAAAAATGTCTCTCACTGGGATACGGGTGAAAAAGATTATGTTCTGGAGACAATTGCTGAAATCGGCAATATTCTTGCCGGGGTCTATCTCACCGCAATCCATGATTTCTCATCTCTTGTCATCTACCATACCATTCCCCGCGCCGCAATCGATATGATCCAGTCTCTCCTTGATGAAACACTGGTTGAGGTCTGTGAAATTATGCCGGAAATCTTTATTTTTATGAATGAATTTGCCATTAAAACCCAGTCATTCAAAATGTATATGCTCCTCATTCCTTCACCGGATTCGTTTGACCGTCTTGCAGGTTCGCTTCAGGCTGCACGCGGGGGCATACGGCACTCATGATTAAGGAAGTCCCTATGGGCGGGGGTATTATTTCGCGGTCCCCGGACGTTATCGTATCACAGGGACTGGGGTCCTGTGTGGCGGTCACTATCTACGACAGCCGGAACAAGACCGGGGGTCTTGCCCATATCATGCTCCCTGATTCTTCAGGACATGAATCCAGCGATATGCCATGCCAGTTTGTAGACACTGCAATTGCATACCTGTTAGAGGGGCTGGAGGCAGGGTCATCTGAAAAAAAATATCTCGTTGCAAAAATTGTTGGTGGCGCACAGATGTTTAGTATGCCGGACCATACAAAACCCGGCGTTGGTGCGCAGAATATTACGGCAATAAAAACCCTGTTGCAGCAGGAAAAAATACCCATAGTCGGGGAGGATACCGGGGGACATGCAGGACGGAGTGTTGAATTCCACCTGGAATATGGAAAGCTGATTGTGATTAAGTTAGGCGAGAAAAACAGGAGTATTTAGAGAGGGTATCCTGAATCTTCCTGATTGTTTTTTGGTCCGCTTCCGGGAGTACCGTAGAGGTGCTTTTACGGGGAAAACGGAAAGACTCTGTCAACAAAACTCACATGAACGTTAGACGAACGCACCGAAAAACATGAAAATCTAAAGCACCGTATTTTTTTTGTGGGCAGTTAAGACTGATTCGTTTTTGAGACGTAGATCTCGTCAACAAAACTAGTCCTTTTCCGTACAC
>JAPKXV010000264.1 GCA_026394635.1 Methanoregula sp.
ATAACTGCATCAGAAGGCTCCGCGTGTGACTCATTCAATATGGCATGCAGTCAATATTTTAATTTATGGACAGTGTCGAATATAATCAGCATGGTGCGAAGATATCGTCGGATTGACCACACCCGGTCAAAGATGTGATTTTTAAAACGGAACGTTTTATTAGCACCCGGTGATATGGACTGTTTGAACGACCATGCGCTGCTCTGCGATTACGGGAACGCAGTTTTCTGCCCACGACCTTGCCGGGCATCCCGAATCCAACACCCGGCTGATAACTGCCTGCAGCGGGCTGGACCCCCGGTGTCCGGTATATCCACCACAGGCATGTTCGATCGAGGACCTCAAACGCGTCCACTCTCCTTCGTATATCACGATGCTGCAGGAACTGTGTTCAGGTACAACGACAGCAAAATTCCTTGATCCAGATACCTACATCACCCGACATTCATTTGAGGTTGCAACCCTCGCAGCCGGGAGTGCAATTGCCGCAGTCGACCGGTCCCTTTCAGGAGAGCACTGTTTTGCGCTGGTGCGGCCCCCGGGCCATCATGCAGAATATAACCATGCAATGGGGTTCTGTCTGCTCAACAATGTCGCAGTTGCTGCTGCGCGTGCGTTAGAAAAAACTGATCGCATCGCAATTATCGATTGGGACTATCACCATGGCAACGGCACCCAGCACGCATTCGCTTCCAGCAACCGGGTGCTGTACTGTTCTGTCCACCAGGGGGATGCGTTCCCCTATACCGGGCATCTTTCAGAGACCGGAAGCGGAAAGGGCGCCGGGTTTACCATCAATGCTCCGCTCAATGCCGGTGCAACCATCGCCGACTATGCGTATGTTTTTTCCGAGGTTTTTGTTCCGGCGCTCATGCGGTTTAATCCGGATGCGATCATTGTTTCCGCCGGTCAGGACATCCTCTTTGATGATCCGCTTGGCATGATGGAAGTCCAGCCCCATGATTTTGAAATCCTGACCCGGATGCTGGCGGTGTCCACCGGCATCCCGCTTGCCCTTGTGCTTGAAGGCGGATATGGTCCGTCCCATGGAAAAGCAGTTTCCCATATCTTTGCGGGGTTGAGGTCTGAACGCGACCCGGAAAACGAGATCCGGGAACCGCAAAGCAGTACGCGGGAGACGGTTTCATCTCTTAAAAAGATCCACCGGATTGGATGAAAGCCCACTTCAGTGGATAAGAGATTCAGGGAGACGGAAGAACTTCGATCTCCATTTTGCTGATCCTTGAGTAGATATTTTTCGTCTGCACAATCGGCCAGAGCTCATAGAGGAGTACCGTGACCGGCTCCCACATCGCGGCCCATCCGATGATCAGGAGTGCGTCTGCGAACAGCTGGGCGAAAAACTGGTCGTTGATATGCGACACCATCTGCCTCCCGATGAGGGCAACCGCAAGGAACGAAAGCCCGATCACGAGGCTGATCCTCCCGTGTTTGAAATGCTGGCGGAATTTCCGGTCGGCTACAAGCATCTTGTACTCAAAATGGTTCTGGATTGCCTGCCCGAGCGATCGGCCCCTGTCGCTGTTTGCAAGATCTGAAGGCAGGTATATGATAATCTTGAACCGGGTCTTTGAAGGAAAATCCTTGACGGTGTCGATAATGTAGTGCTCAGCAGCAGAATCCAGCTCTTTTTCATGAAACGGGGCCGGATCAAATGAATTAAAGAGCTGCATTATCGAGGTGAGCTTGATCTCGATCAGGATCCGTCCATTAACTTTTTTATAGAGCGATTCAAGATCTGGCAGGATCTCACCACACGGTGATTCTATTCAACGACAGACCCCATAAACCTGTCCTCAAGCATTTCGGATACTCTTTTGGCATCTATCTTTTAGGATATGGACGTTATGGTGATGACCCCCAACCAGTCACTCCTTGTCCTTCACGTACACAATGCCATCGGGCTCGCGGTAATCGGTCTTGATGACAAGGGTGTCAGAGATGCGGTTGAAGAGCCGCAGTTTTGTACCCGGCATGCCGAACCAGCCGATCAGGCAGTCTATCGGGAGGAGGATTGCCTTTCCAAGGCTCTCGAGTGCGGCAGATCCATATTTTATTCTTGTCCCGTCGCGTTTCACGACCTTGAGATTCATTACCATCTTCCCGATAGACTGCCCGCAGTACCCCTCACCGATGGCCCAGTAAAAGAAGAAGAACAGGGTCTGGAACCCCACTTCGAAAGGATTCCAGTTTTTGTAGTCAAGGATTGGGTGTATCGTCCAGATTGGATCCAGTATTCCCCTGACGATATTTAAAAAAAGGACGATCAGGATGACATCGATCAGCCATGCCCAGAAACGGGTGCTCCACTTTGCAAGGTAGAGGGTCCTGCCGGAGACCCGCGCAAGGTCCCCCGTCCCTGTCGCAGATATTTCATCTGACATGCCAGCATATGTATTGACCCCCCTTGTGAATCAATCTTACTCCTATTAAAAAATCCCTGTATCAGAACGATGAAAGGTTTAGGATGAATGACGTTGAATTCAATCATCAGGAAGATGGATGAAGACGCTCATCTGCTATGCATCGGTGCACCACGGGAACACAAAAAAGATCGCGAAAGCGATGGCAGAAGCGATCGGTGCGGAACTGGTTACACCAAATGACGCAAAGACGAAGAATATCGAAGAATATGATCTGATCGGTTTTGGTTCCGGCATCTATTCTGCATAGCACCACAAAAGCATCCTCGCTGCCGTGGACGTGCTCCAGAATGTTTCAGGAAAGAAGGCATTTGTCTTCTCCACCGCAGGGTTCCCGGCAGGGAAGTTTATGTTCCACCGGGTGCTCAAAAAGAGACTGGCAAAAAAAGGGCTTGTGATTGCCGGGGAGTTTTCCTGCAAAGGGTTTGACACCACAAGATCTTCGGAACGTTCGGCGGCATGAACAAGGGTCACCCCGATGGCCGCGATCTGGAGCGCGCCAGAGGTTTTGCAAAAAAGATGGCAGAACACTAATCCGTAAACAAACTGTCCTTTTAACTTTTTATCGCCCCACTTGCGGACATTTCCCGAGGATTCCTGCCGTATATATCCTGTTTCCTTTTATGCTGCACGACACCGGGCACAACAAACTATTTCTTAAAAAAAAATAACGTACCACAACCCGTGTGTACGGGAGGGCAGTGTTTCCATGACAGAACCAGTCATTACCGAATATGCGGGAGCACGGGGAGGAAGGATCACAGGATTCTACCAGTACAGCCGTGACGGGGTCCGTGTTTATGACAGCAACAGGGCGGTAAAAAGACTCTATTTTTTTGATCCTTCATCGGATATGATGACGGAACGCGACCCCCTGCGCACAGATAAGATCCTGCGGCGGTTTATGTTCGACCGCAACGGGATGCTCGAAGAGACGTTCTCGTTCGGGCAGTCTCCGCGGACATTCCGGTACGAGGATGGCGGCCGGCAGATTGTCGTGCGTGAAGGCGGGGATTACGGGGCTGTGGGTAAGACATTCATCTTTGAGAGCACGGGGATTTCAGAGACTGGGTGGGGGCGCCACGGGGAGATCGAACGGGTATATGTATTCGAGCCCGGCAACGCTGCAATTACTGTACGGAACGGAGGGTGGTACGGCGACATAGACCGGACGATCATCTTTGAAGGAATTGGAGCCTCGCTGTTCCGGGAGCCCGAAGCGTTTTTACAGTTCCTGATGTTTACGGAACGGCAGCACAACGAAAGGGATGAAATGCCGCAGGCAGCCCGGGCTGATGCCGGCAGGGGCATGCAACCCGCGGCGGGACGCAGCCGGTACGCGTTTACCGGAAAACGGCACACCACTTCCGGAGAGGAGACAGAAAAAAGCGGGGATGCCCGGACCGATGGTAATACTGAGGGGGAATCCGTTCCGCAGAAGCAGGACAACACCCCCATGCAAAAGAGCAGCGATATACCCTTTGAAGAGCGCAGGAAGGGCAGAAAACCTTAATTTTTAGGCTCTGTAAAAATCATCGTTTTTTATAACGTTCTTGGGGGCTTCGCCCCCGCCACTACGGCAGCCCCCCTTGCGATATCCGTCGAAAACCAGTTTATCAAGGATCTCTGGCAATGATGTGAGATCAGGGATCTCTACAGAGCCAGTTGGCCCGCAAACCATCGCCCTGATGAACCCGACAATGAAGAACAAACAAGGTTACGGATCGCACCGCAGTTTGCCGGCTTTACCGATATTCTCCAGTTCGTGCTCATCGATCATGATGGTCACGAGTTCGGGCTCGATCTTCAGCGTGCGGACAAGGATGTCGGTGAACTCTTTGACAATTTTGCGTTTCTGTTCAACCGACCAGCCTTTTTTCATTTTCACAATTACTACGGGCATGATGACACCTTGGTATCTAAAAAAATATGATGGGGGAGTATTTAGGGAGTTCGTGAGGAGGAGGATGTGCAGTCCATAAAAATTTGCGGCATCTTTCAGAGCGAACGGAGTTTCTTCCCGAACCATGGGAGGAGGTCATTTTTACGGGACATCATGGTCTTAAGCCTGACTGGCTGGTCGCGGAGCCCCAGTCCCGTGAGCAGCTGGCTTTCCGCAGCGGCGAAGAGATCGCTTCCGTTCTCACCAACACTTGTAAACATCCCGAGGTAGAAGTCTACGCCCTGCTGCACACGGAGACGGGCGAGTTCCAGCCGTATCTCATCGGTATGTGCCTGCGAGAACGAAAAGGAGGGGACCATCACCTGGGCAATAATCAGGCGCTTTCCAAAAAGTTCATACTTTTTCGTGTCCCGCATGAGGAGTTCTTCTATTGAGGCGCCGGAAAGGTTCATCCCCTTCTCCAGAAGCGCTGTACCGAATGCGACCGGGTCGAGGCCGGCACTAGGGGCAAGGTATGCAACTGCCTCTTCGTCATCCTGGGTGGTTGTGGACATCTTCAGGACAAGCGTGTCAGAGAGAATGCCGGCAAGGAGGATGCCTGCAATTGCGGCTCCGGGAGTGATACCCGCTTCACGGTATTTCTTGGCGATGATGGTAGAGGTGGAGCCGACCGGATCATTTAAAAATTTTACCGGCTTCAGGGTAGAAATGGCGCCAAGACGGTGATGGTCGATGATCTCAAGGATCTCAGCTTCATCGATTCCATCCACCGCCTGTGCAAACTCGTTGTGGTCAAGGAGGATGACCGGTTTATGCACATCGGAAAGCAGCGTTGTCCGTGTCACAATGCCGCGGAGTGTCCCGTCGTTCTCCACGACACAGGCGGAACGGAACTTGGAGTTGTACACGGTCTGTTTTGCCTGCGTGACGGAGTCTGACAGCGTAAGCCGCGGGATGTCTGTCTCCATCACCATGCGTGCCGGGAGCGAGAGGTTGATCATAGTGCCGACCGCGAATGCATCGAGATCCGTGGCAAGGAGCGATACTCCCTGTGCCTTCGCCTCGCGGATCACCCGGGCACCGGCCTGCGCTTTGCCCGCGATGATGAGCGCCTCAATGCCGGAGGTAATCAGCGCGAGCTGCACCGGTTCATTGTCACCGGTCACCGCGATGTCTCTTTTTGAGAACTTCTTTCTGGCTATGTCGGGCGCGTCAATCGCGATAATGACCCTGCCCCCGGGTGTTTCATTTCCCCTCACCACGACCCGGGCAGAGAGGACACGCGCAAGGGTGTCAAGGGGTAGCGGCGTGATGGCAAGCTCGCCGATCTTCAGCTGGTGGACATACGCACGGGCGAGCCCGTGCAATCTTTAAGTCAGAGACGAGTGGTGCAAGGCTGTCGATCAGGACCGGCGGTTTTATGCCGCATGTCTCGAGCGCAAAGCATGTCTCGGCATTAAGCTCACCGCAGCGTGCTGCGATGTATCTGTCAGGCTCTGCGTGGTTTTTGAACGCTGCATACCCGATCACGCTCGCGATGCAGTCAGTATCCGGCTGCCGGTGACCGATAATCAGAACCTTATCCAGGACTACACCCCCGTCATGGTATTCTTTTTCACTAGTTCACTAGTATTGCAGGCATGTGAATAAATAATGTCGTGGCAGGTAAGCAGCAGGGATCACAAATGTCCTGATCAGCGGCATGCCATGAAATAAATCTCTATAAAGTCCCCCGCAGATTATTACAGCACAAAAGCTATGAAAAATATCATCATCAAAGGTGCACGCCAGCACAACCTGAAAAATATCAACGTGGAGATCCCCCGCGA
>JAPKXV010000189.1:0-5464 GCA_026394635.1 Methanoregula sp.
AGACCTCGGACCAGGGCAAGGAGAAGCATGTGCCGGTCATTGAGAGGTCGGCGAATGGTATCCTGGTGAAGCTCGGATTAGTCCCCCACCCGATGGAGGAGAAACACTTCATCGAATGGATCGAGGTGCGCACCGGTAATGCGGTATATATCCGGGGGTTAAAAGCAGGCGAGAAGCCTGAGGCGGAGTTCTGCATAACCGACATGAATGCAAAAGCCCGGGCGTACTGCAATGTGCACGGGCTTTGGACCAACAAACCGTAATTTTTTCAAATCTCCCGTCTGTCCTGCATGAAAATCCCATGGGGATTTTCATACGCACACCATGTAACAGGAGCCCTTCTGCCGTTTTACCAAAAACTCGATAGAGGAGCAGGAGCTATCCTTCTGTAATGAAGAGGGTCGCGTTTCTCTCAACGATTGTCGCAGATCTCGGTGACACCTTTGTTTTCATCGCGCCGATCACCTGCCTCCCCCTCGTTGTAACTGTCCTCTTTGCCGAATGGTCCATGCTCCTTCCCATGGCAGTGGTCCCGCTCGTATTCTTTCTCGCTGGTCTTGCATTGAAACGCCTCCCGCGCAACGGACACGGGCACAGGCTCTCAACCGCGATGTGTTCTGTAGCGATCTTCTGGTTTGCCTGTGCTGCGATCAGCGGAATTCCCTTTGTCCTGGGGCTGCATATGAGTTTTACCGATGCCCTCTTCGAAGGGATGGCGGGATGGACAAGTACCGGGTTTTCCATGACCCGGGCACTGGATACTGTTCCTCACACCCTGCTCTTCTGGCGTTCCTATATGCAGTGGATTGGGGGGATTGGAATCATCGCATTTTCCCTTGCGATGGCGAGCAGCTCAGGGCTCTTCACGACAAAACTGCTCCGTACTGAAGGCAGGGACGAACCGCTTATGCCGTCAGTGATCTCCGCAGGGCGGTCTCTTTACAAGATCTATGCGCTGCTCACCTTCCTTGCCATCGGGCTTATCCTGTTCTCCGGCCTGTCGTTATGGGAATCCGTAAACCTTGCTCTTACGACTATATCCACAGGAGGATTCACACTCCACGCGGAGGGGATCCGGTATTACCAGTCCATCACCCTCGAACTCCTGCTGATCCCGGTGATGATTGCCGGAGCACTCCCATGGAATCTCTATTGCCGGATGCTCCAGAAGCGGCGCATGGGCCTTTTTGGTGATGAGCACGTCAAGCTCTTTTTCCTCTTTACCGGTATCGGGGTTCTCGTCATCATGGCAGACCTCCTTTTTTTTAATACCATGGATTTTTTTACCGCATTCGAACAGGGCCTTTTCATGACCGTCTCTGCCCTCACCACAACAGGATTCCAGAACGCAAACCCGCATGCATGGGCAAGCACAACGCTCCTCTTCCTGACCATGCTGATATTTATCGGGGGTGCGTCAGGCAGCACGGCAGGGGGGATCAAACTCAACCGGGTTGCCTTAGCGTATCACGGGCTTCTCTGGTGGTTCAAGCGGGTGTTTGTGAGCGGAAAAGTTCTCATCCCGCTCCGGATAGAAGGGAAGGTGATCCCCAAAGCAACTGCAGAACTTGAGACAGCCAAGAATATGCTGGTGATACTCCTCTCCGTTACGATAATCTTTATTGCCACCCTCTGTGTGCTGCAGTTCCATATCACCTCATATTCCATCACCGATATCGTCTTTGAGACCGTTTCTGCATTTTCCACCTGCGGGATGAGTACCGGGTATGTGTCGTACGAAATGCCGGTGCTGTCGAAATGGATCTTTATTTGCCTCATGTGGGTGGGCAGGCTCGAAGTGATCCCTGTGGTTATGCTTATGATTGCCCTGTTCCGCGGGCCTGAATGAACCCGGCACCAGGTCGGTTACGCAACTTTTCTTAAGTTAACATCAGGAGATCTAATATAAATTGCCCGCCAACAGGATCACGATGAAACAGATCGCCCTGTACGGCAAGGGAGGGATCGGGAAGTCAACAACGTCCGCAAACCTTTCCGCGGCGCTCTCCCTGCAGGGGCTGGATGTTCTCCAGATCGGGTGCGACCCAAAGCGGGACAGCACCCGGATGCTGATGCACGGCAGTTTTATTCCGACGGTGATGGACCTTGTCCGTGAACGGGGAGATGCCGAGCTCTCCTGCAAGGATGTGGTCTACACAGGGTTCAACGGCGTCCGGTGCGTCGAGGCGGGGGGTCCTGAGCCCGGTGTCGGGTGCGCCGGCAGGGGGATCATCGCCACGTTCCAGCTGCTCGAAAAGTTCGGGGCATTGACCGGAGACGTGATCGTCTATGATGTGCTTGGTGATGTAGTCTGCGGGGGCTTTGCCATGCCGATGCGTGAGGGGTATGCACAGGAAATTTATCTGGTTACTTCAGGAGAGCTGATGTCCCTGTATGCAGCAAACAACATCTGCAAGGCAATAAAGCGCCTCTCCCAGCGGTCTAAGAGCACCTGCCGGCTTGCAGGAGTCATCTGCAATGCCAAGAACATGCCCCGCGAGGAGGAACTGGTAGCAGAATTTTCCCGGCGGGTAAACAGTTCACTTGTGCAATATATCCCGCGGGTCCGGGCTGTCCAGATCGCAGAGATCCACAAGCAGACGGTGATTGAATATGACCCGGGATCAAAACAGGCGGAACGGTACCGGACACTAGCATCGCGGGTCATGGAGAACAACAAATTCACCATCCCGACACCTCTTGAGATTGATGAGCTTGAAACCCTTGCCCTCGAATACCTCCAGGTTTGAAGGGTGCACGCTCACCGGGGCGCTCTCCGTCACCACGTCTGTCTGCAACAGCATCAGCGTCGTGCATGGTCCAAGGGGATGCGCCCACCATAATTTTTCACTCCTGCACGCCACCGCACTGGAGCACGATGGTGTCGGGGCTCCAAATATCCAGTCAACCGGGCTTCTGGAGAATGAGATTATCTTCGGCGGTGAGGCAGCACTGGAACGGACGCTCGCCCGTACAGCCTCTCTCTGTCCGGCATGCATATTTGTGCTGTCGACCTGCATCGCTGATGCGATCGGTGACGATGCCGTTGCCGTCAGCCGGATGGACTGGGGAGTCCCGGTCATTCCGGTCCCGACAGGAGGATTTCTGGGGGGTGTTTTTGAAAAGGGGGTTAACAATGCCCTCTGCACGCTCTCGGACCTGGCAGAGCCCTGCAGCCCCGAGGGCACGATAAACATTATCGGTGAAAAAAACCTCGAATATGAAGTTGAGGAGAACTCTACAGAAATATTCCGCCTCCTGTCCCTGCTCGGGCTTTCTGTCAATATACGGTTCGTGCACAATATCTCCCATAAAGATATCTCCCATCTCGGGGAGGCATCATTAAACGTGCTCCGGGACCCAGGGGCAGCTCCTGTCGGGGACCACCTGAAAGCGCGCTTTGGGGCAGCCTATATCCCGTCATTTCCCTATGGGATCGCAGGTACATTACAGTTCTTAGAAATGACGGCAGCAGCATGCGGGGTGCCGTTTCATTCCGCAGTTTCGGAGGAAATTTCGGTTCAGGAAGAGGTGCTGGCAGGATTTTCTGACCTTGCCGGCACTCGTATCGCGTTGAATGAACCCGGCAATGCATCACCGGTGTCTGCAGTTGCCCGTGAAGTGGCAACCGCCCTGAAAATGAAGGTTTCAGACGATGGATATCGTGTTCCGGTCCCTTTGGATCTTCCCGTGGGAACTGCGGGGATACACCGGATGCTCCACCGCTGGAGGCGGGCGATCCATGCCTGAATGCACCAATCCTCTCTGGCCCTGTGCGATGACCGGGGCGGCAGCCTGTCTTGCAGGATTCGATGGCATGACGGTTGTCATCCATGGATCAAGCGGCTGTTATTACTATCCGACCACGCTGCTCCACGCGCCTCTGTACGGGACATTTATTATCGAGGAGGAAGTCATCTTCGGTTCAGAGCAGCGTCTTTTGCAGGTGATAAAAGAAGTTGCATCATCCGGCCAGAGGATTGCGGTCGTGACCACCTGCGTCCCCTCAATTCTTGGCGAGGATATCAGGGCGATACTTGCCTCGCATGATGTCCTCCTTGTCGACAGCCCGGGGTTTTCCGGCGATTTCGAGTCGGGCTACCGCAACGCGCTATCTGCCCTTGAGCCCCGCATTAACCCTGAAAAACCGGGTGTTAATATCGACGGGGTGTGCATCTTTGACCCGTTTTACCGGGGAAATGTGCGGGAGCTTGTACGGCTTTTAAGCAAAGCCAACGTCCCGGTCGCAACGGTTTTTTCTGCAGATGCAATCAGCAGGGTTCATGAAGCGTCCCCGTTTACGATCGGGACAAACAGCGATATCGCCAGCGGAGTGGGTGAAAACCTTGGGGGCACCCTCGGTATGAAGGAACTCACGGAAACGTTCAACCGGATATGCAATGTTATTGAAGGTGCAGATGCCAGACCGGTGCTTGAGGAGATTGCGTCCGAAGAAGAACGGATTATTCAGGTATGTGACAAGTTCCTTCGGCGGTTTGATCCACCCCGTGTCGCAATCTTTTCATGGGCGTCCTATGCGGCATTTGCCGCTGACACCCTGAGGTCTTATCTTGATGCGGAGATCGCCTGCATCGGCACCCGCAGCACTCCTTCCCCGGGATCAGCACGGGTATTTGAACGGGCGGAGGGGCTCTCGCAGGTACAGGCACTCGTCGAAGAACACAAACCTGATTTTATCATCGGGTCCTCATTTGAACGTTCGGTGAGCGGGGATACGGCATTTGTAGGTCTCACGCCACCGCTGCAGGGAAAGGTGAGGCTCGCCTCCCGTCCGATTGCCGGAATCTAGGGGACGCTGGTTTTTGTCGAAGCCGTGCTGAATGCCTGTATGGACCGGAACCGGTAAACCTTGTCAAAGAGTCTTTCTCAATTGATGCGTCCTGCCCCTACCCCATGATGTCATTCACTTTCACACCGCGCAGATTGAACCCTTAAATAGACAGTCCGGCAACGCCATATTACGACAGAAGGTAGTCGGGTATGCTGCAAAAATCAGGATATTTCCGGAAGACGGGGTGCATCGCGTATGACTCCGATGGCAAACCCCACATGGTCATAGAACTGCATGTACAGGGAGACCGGTTTGCGATCCGGCTCGCCGATCTTGCACGGGCTTTGGCTGGCAGGGTTCATGTGCAGGTCGAGTCCCTTGCACATAACTGGAAATATTACTTGGGAAGTGTCAACGGGCTTGCACAACTGTCAGCTTCCGGAAAGGCGCTCAATATTGATATCTTTGAATGCGGCAGTTTTACGGTATCGCTCAACTCCCTGCGGGCAGTGATGTATGGCAGGGATCGTATTGCGGTGGTTGTAAAGATACCGGAAGACACCCCCTTCCCTGCACGTCAGAAGAAATATCCCTGTGGTCAGCAGCAGATCAGCGCGAAAGCATAATGCAGATCCCATGTCCTCATTCCTCTCATGGAACATATCATAATCC
>JAPKXV010000189.1:5495-7461 GCA_026394635.1 Methanoregula sp.
AACATTAATACGTGTACAGACAGATCTTCTACCAACTGGTGCATCCCTTACTTTTTTATCCGGGAGCATCCCTGACACTATGGTGCAGGTGGTAGTGCCGATATGGAGCCAGCAGACGATATATTTCGCGAGCTTGTGGAACACCAGCAGGATCTTATCGTTAAGTTCTCTGTTGAGGGGTGCATCCAGTACGTAAACCCCGCGTACTGCGAACTTGCCGGAAAGACAAAAGAGGATCTTGTCGGCAGCATCTTCATGCCCGTCACTGAGCGGCAGTATGCAGATGTTATCGCGACACAGCTGGTGAAGTTGTTCCGGCCGCCCCATTCCTGTTATGTCGAGCAATGGATGCCGACAAGGAAGGGAATGCGGTGCATCAACTGGTCAGCAAAGTCCCT
Source organism: Methanoregula sp. (assembly GCA_026394635.1). Taxonomy (GTDB): domain Archaea; phylum Halobacteriota; class Methanomicrobia; order Methanomicrobiales; family Methanospirillaceae; genus MVRE01. The sequence continues at coordinate 5,894 of JAPKXV010000189.1, forward strand.
GCTTGAAGGGTCCGGTACTGTCCGTGCGATTGTTGCGTCCGGGCGGGACATCACCGCCCAGAAATACAAGGAACGGGAGATCCAGAAACGCGACCGGGAGCTGATGCTTCTTGTCGAGAGCGGCAGCCAGATGTACTATTCCCACACTCCCGACCATGTCCTCGATTATGTCAGCCCGAGAATCCGCACCCTGCTCGGGTGCCGCCCGCGTTCGGGAAAACGGTTGTGGACCGATCACCTCTCACAAAACCCTGCAAACACGGCAGGTCTCGAACGGACGCTTCGGGCAATTGCATCCGGCAGGCGCGAACCCGTATACCGGTTGGAATTTGTTACCGTAAACGGCGGCACGGTCTGGGTGGAGGTGAACGAGATCCCGGTGGTAAAAGACTCAAAGACGGTTGCCATTGTCGGCTCTCTTGTTGATGTTACCGAGAAGAAGCAGGTGGAGGAGGGGCTCGCAGAGGCAGACATCCTGCTCAAGGGGCCCGGGGTTGCCGGCAAGGGATGGCGGTCTGAACCCGGGCAACCCAGACATTCTCCAGTGGAGTCTCTCAAGTCGATATTTGGCAGGAAAGAGGACGAGCCTGACCGGGATTAGGTCGGGGACACCCCCCCGTTCGCGAGATCAGAATCTCCTAATTCCCCTTCCTGACGCACTCAGCAATATACGAACCGGCCTTTGCCGTCCCGGCAGAGCCGCCCATGTCTTTTGTCACCACACCGTCTTTGATGCTCTTCTCGATTGCACGTAAAACAGCATCAGCCGCTTCATGTTCGCCGATATGGTCGAGCAGCAGGGAGCCCGCCCAGATGGTGGCGATCGGGTTTGCAACGTCAAGTCCCTTGTATTTTGGTGCCGAACCGTGGATGGGCTCGAACATGGACGTGCCCTTCGGGTTGATGTTAGCGCCGGGTGCAAGGCCGAGCCCACCCTGGATCATCGCCCCAAGATCGGTGATGATGTCGCCGAACATGTTGGGCGTTACGACGACATCGAACCACTCGGGGTTCTTGACAAACCACATCGTGATCGCGTCGACAAAGTTGAATTCTGTAGCGACGTCCGGATACTTCTTTGACGTTTCTGTGAAGACCTCGCGCCAGAGCCCGTAGATATCGGAGAGTACATTTGCCTTGTCGACCGAGGTGAGCTTCTTCCTGCGCCGCATCGCAAGGTCAAAGGCATATTCCTGGACCCGGCGGGCTCCTTCCCGTGTGATCACCCCGATCTGGTAGGCGATCTCCTCCGCGTCGCTCTCGATGTCCAGCCCGAACTTCACGGAGTAGAGCTCGCGCTCAACGTTGAGCGTCGTCTTCTGGCGCTTTTTGAAACGGGAGCCGATGCCCACATAAAAGTCCTCGGTGTTCTCCCGCACAACGACAAAGTCAATATCTTTTGGATTTTTTCCCGCAAGGGGAGTTTCAACACCCTCAAGCAGTCTGATCGGCCGGAGGTTGACATACAGGTCAAAGTGGAACCGGAGTGCAAGGAGGATGCCCTTTTCAAGAATCCCGGGTTTCACCCGTTCGTCGCCGATTGCACCGAAGTAGATCGCCCTGAATTT
>JAPKXV010000189.1:7489-8272 GCA_026394635.1 Methanoregula sp.
TTTCGAGAGCTCTTTTAAGTCTTCCTCGGTAAGCAGTGTCCCCAAGGTAAGGTAACGGTCCGCCCCGATATCAAAGTCCGTCCACGTGATATCAAAATTAAATTTTTCGCCTGCTGCGTCCAGCACCTTTTTGCCTTCAGCGATGATCTCCGGGCCGATGCCGTCCCCGCCTACCGCCGCGATTTTGTACATAATGGCGCCTCCTTCAACTCCTTTGCATACCCTACAAGCCCTGCCGCCTCGACAATGCGGTACATAAACTCCGGCACCGGCTCAACGGAATACTCCCTGCCATCGACCATGATTTTGCCCTCCCGTTCCCGGACCGTGATCTCTTGCCCATCCTTCATCTGGTCGGTGTCGGGGCAGACGAGGGGGAGCAGCCCTACATTGATCGCGTTCCGGAAAAAGATACGGGCAAAGGATTTTGCAAGGATTACCCGGACTCCCGCGCCCTTGAGGGCAAGGGGGGCGTGTTCGCGTGACGAGCCGCACCCGAAGTTCCTGCCGGTGACAATAACGTCACCCTCCTGAGCGAGCCGTGAAAAATCGTCCCGTATACCTTCGAACGCGTGTTTTGCGAGTTCCTTTTCATCGTAGATCGTGAGGAACCTTCCCGGGATGATTGCGTCCGTATCGACCTTATCGCCAAATTTCCAGATCCTCATCATCAGGCCTCCCGCGGATCGGTGATCTCACCGGTGATCGCACTTGCCGCCGCAGTTGCCGGTGAGCAGAGGTACACTTTCCCTTCTGTGCTCCCCTGTCTTCCCCGGAAGTTGC
>JAPKXV010000302.1 GCA_026394635.1 Methanoregula sp.
TCTCCACCGCCCGTGCCTTCATGAAGAGTTCCCAGTGCCCGATCCGGCCCGCAGGCCAGGCCGACGGCACAAAAACTCCACACACCCCTTTTTTGGCATAGACCTGGAACAGCGAGGGAAACCCCAGGTCATAACAGATCGCGATGCCGAATTTCGTATCCTCAATATCGAATACGGCGATGTCATCGCCCGCCGAATAGCACCGCTCTTCATGCACCAGCGTGAAGGGATGCATCTTTGCGTACAGCGCCCTGATAGTACCATCACCATCTACTACAATAGCTGAATTTGCCGGGAGCGGAGAGCGGCGTTCGCGGAACGAACCGAGAACCGCGATGGAATACTCCCGTGCATATTTTTTCAGGGTTGATACAATCGTGCCGGAACTGTTCTGGATATGCTGGCTCGAACACGGGTCCCACCCGGTTGCGAACTGTTCAGGAAACGCGATGATCCGGGCACCTGCGGACGCGGCCTGCCGGATGCAGGGTTCTATTTTTTCAAGCGTTCTTTCAGGATCCTCCCAGCAGCTCGTAATCTGGGCGCTGCAGCATTTCATGAGTAATTCAGGCTCCGGTAACCTTCAACTGTTCTTTTATTCTCGTTGTGCAGCCCCGCATCATGGCACGCCGCCCAGCAACGGGAATGCGATCTTCATGCCGTTGATGATGAACTGCACGGCGATGGCGATCAGCAGCATCCCCATGAGCCGGTTGATCGCCCGGTACTCCCGCTGCCCGACTTTGGTCATGATATAATCGGAATTTTTCATCATCGCATACGTGATTGCAATCGAGAGGACAAGGGAGATGATGACGACCGCAACGGCAACCGGTGTCATTGCCTGTGCCTCGTTCATCATGACGATGGTGGTCGTGATCGCGCCGGGCCCTGCGATCATCGGGATTGCAATCGGCATGATTGCGATATCGTCCGTGTCGCGGGACTCGTACTTCTCGGTGGCGGTGAGCTTGGTGCGCGACGTCTTTGCATAGACCATCTCCATACCGATGCCAAAGAGCAGGATTCCCCCGGCAATCCTGAATGCCTCAAGCGTGATGCCGAAGAGCTGGAGGATCCAGGCGCCGAGCACGGCGACAATGAGGAGCACGATGAGCGCGAACCTGCAGGAATCCTTCGCAATGACGTCTTTCTGCGCACGGTCAAGGCTGGTTGTAAGGGAGACATAGATGAGTGTTGCGCCCAGCGGGTTGACAATGATAATAATCGACGAAAGCGCCAGCAGCGCAAACGTGATCATGTCCCCTTCCATGAGCGGTACGTGCGGTGGGAATAGTTATAGGGTTTATGGTTTTTTTGGTTCTGAAACACTTTCAGCACCTTTTTGACGCTCTGGGGGGAATCAATCGTCGCTGTAAATGAGGATTGATTGGAGAAGATTATCAAATCTTTGAAGACCCCCTGGACCGTTTTAGTTGAAAAATTCAACCGGTTTTTTATGGAGCTGAAAATATCTTAAAATTGCTAAAAAAAAGTAATTAATACTCGTAAATTATGGACTCATCGATCCGCGTATACGAACAGAGTTCTGCCGGTTTGAAGTGGATCGCGATCTCGCGTGCAGCACTCTCGGGCGAATCAGACGCGTGGATGACATTTCTCCCGATATCAATCCCAAAGTCGCCCCGGATGGTGCCGGGCGCTGCCTCCTGCGGGTTCGTCACGCCGATCACCCTGCGGACAATTGCGACCACATTCCTGCCCTCCCAGACCATGAGAAAACACGGGCCGCCCATGATGTATTTTTTGAGTGACGGGAAGAACGGCTTCTCAAGGTGCTCTTTGTACTGGTCGTTGACACGTTTCTCCGGGAGCGCTTCAAAACGGGCTGCAACGAGTTTTAAACCTTTATCTTCAAACCGCGCAACAATCTCCCCGACGAGCCCGCGCTGGACACCATCCGGTTTGACCATCACGAAAGTGCGGTCCATATCCCATTACTCCTTGCCCAGCGCCTTTTTCCCGGCCTTTGTCCACTCAACACGCCGGGGAACCCTGCCAAGCTTGTGATTGTTCTCGCACTTGGAGCTGCAGAAATAAAAGATCGTCCCGTCTTTTTTGACAAACATCTTACCGGTGCCCGGTTCAAGAGAGACCCCACAGAATGTGCATAAATAATGTTCAACCATGGGGTTCACCGCCTCGACATTTTCTTCGCTTCGCGTTCAGTTTCAAGGAGCATTACAATATCTCCTTCGCGGATTGGACCAACCGTGTTGCGGGTGATGATCCGTCCCTTGTTGTTGCCGTCGAGGATGCGACACTTTACCTGCATGGCTTCACCATGCATGCCGGTGGAACCGACCACCTCGATCACTTCTGCTGGCGTTGCATCGTCTGCCATAAAGAGCCTCACGCCTTCAGGGCAACCAGCTGCTTTGCCAGGTCATCGACGACGTCTTTTGCCTTGCCGGACTTCACAATTGCAGCAGCAGCAGAACCAACGTCAAGACCACTTGCAGCGCCGATATCGTTCTGTTTGTTGATAAAAATGTACGGGATCTTCTTTTCCTCGCAGAGGGGGCCGAGGTGCATCACGATCTCTTCGGGTTCAACGTCAGCGCCGATCAAAACAAGCTGGGCGATGCTGCGTTCTATGGCCTTTGTTGCCTCGTTGGATCCTTTCTTGATCTTTCCTGTATCCCGTGCGACTTCAAGGGCTTCAAGCGCCTTGTTCTGGAGCTCATCAGGAGCCTGGGTTTTTACGTAGCCTTTTGCCATAACTCACCTCATTCAGGAGTGGAGCACTCCTTCATTACTCATCAGTCAGTTGATGATGTGCCATATGACATCGTCAGGAGGGGAAATAAAGGTTGTTGCAGTGCAGTATTCTCTCCATCCTCCGGTCACACGGGTTTTTTTAGAAAGTGGATCTGTCTTCACCACAAAAGACAGTCATGTTCCCATGGTGGATCCTCCCCGTAAACACCTGCAGCACATGCATTGCAAAAAAATTAACTCTGTAGAAATGATTAGGAAAAGGATTCATAACGCTCTTGGGGGCTCCGGCATTTGCCTACACCCCCGCCGCTGTCGCATCCCCCATAATGTGATATCTATTGAAAAAGTTGAGAGGGTGAACGAATGAATTGAGGTTTACTACAGACCCAAAAAAATTTATTTTTTTACGACGGAGGAATTCCATCAGGCCAGAATGTGAACGCCCGCATGAGCCGAAAAAATTATTAAAAAAAATTTCAGGTCTTTCGAAGACAAAAAAGCCCGATACCCGCTCCAATGAGAACGAATCCTATCTCCAGTGGCGCAGGCTTTGGCGTTGCTGGTGCCGTCGTAGGGGTTGCAGAGGGACTTGGTGTCCTGGGAATGCTGGTCTCCGGCATTGAGAGTGTCACGACAGGTGTCGGTTGCACCGTCTTTTGCGTGCCCGCCTCAATGCTCACCGATCCTTTTCCGACACTCACGCTTTCCTCACCATAGGAGTCTGCGTTCTCGATCCGGATGGAAAAGGTCTTTGGTGCGGTCGCAGGTGACGTCTGGAACCCGATGAATGCACGCCCGGCATTATCCGTTGTAACCCGCGCATAGTACCGCGTGTTTGGTACCTGGGGTGTCGAGGGTGCAACATCCTGCTGTATCGTGCGGCCGTTCCCGTTCCGGAATGCATACGAGCCTATGGTATAGGGCCCCCCCGCCGGATCCTGTGCAACACCTTCTATACTGGTGGCCTGGACGACCGGGGGCTGCTCCCCGGTCGCTCCCGTCATGGAGAACGTCCCTGTTACCCATACGTAGTACTGGCAGTTGGGTACCCCGATAATGGTTATGGTAAACGGGCTGCTCTGCACAACAGTACCTCCGCCCGAGATTGATGTGGTTATGTCGGATCCAAGGACGGGAACGACAAGCAAAAAAAAGCAGGCAATACCTGCAAGCGTGATGTAAACGAACCGGTCTTGTGCCATGTGTACATCCCTATCATTTGATGTGATCCGTGATATGACTTAACCCTTTCACTCATGAAAATTCCCCGGAGCCTTTGGAACGGTGATACTCCCGCGATGCGGTACCTGAGGGACAGATTCAGAGAAATGATTGTATAATACAGGTTTTTTTTAAAAAAAGCCGGAAATGGCACATTGTTTTGAGGAAGGAGCTGATCACGTCACCCGTGGCCAATCCCGGTCACGACCCTTTCAATCGGTAAATCTCGGTTCCGTCCTGCGAAAAGACACGTTCAAGATCCGCCGAAGACATAGTGACATTATAACGGCTCCGCTCCGGCTCGCCGACAATGAGCAGTGTCGCATGGTACTTCTGCATCAGGGAGCGGGCCTGGTCAGGTTGTTCATACATCGCCCGGATATCGTTGATCCTCCCGCTGTACCAACCCGAATCATCGCCGCGCCACATATATTCATGGAAGGGCATCCCGATGACCGCGGGGATGCCGGTGAACGATGAGATGCGCGAATAGTAGGTGTAATCCCCGTCCTCGCCTTCAACGATGCGAATATCACCGGGCAATGACCGCAGGTACGCGACGGCTGCCGCATCACCGGGGTGCGCTGTGGTGAGATACTCGAGTCCGTCGAGGGAACGGCTCCCATAATTCATATCGAGGGGCACCAGCAGTGGGATTGCGGCAAGGACTGCAATAACAGCGACCACAGCCATTGCCTGTTTTTTTCGTGAGATACATGGTATCCGGTCCCAGCGGGAGAGTGACTGTCCCGCCATAGTGAATGTGGATATACCCAGCAACAGCCATGCGGAGATATAACATTTGAAGACCGTGTTCATCCGGAAATAGGTGTCGCCCATGTTGTCCTTCAGGTAGATAAGTTCGCAGAACGTGATCAGGAGAAGACCGATGATCGCAAGAATGCCGGGGATGTCGTGCTCTTTTTTTGCAACCAGGTAAATAATTGGGACAACCGCGATCGCCGCCGCAGGATATCCTGCAATGACAAAGGGGACTGCGGCGAGCAGATAGTAGGGTTTCTTTAGGATATCCTTTGAAAGGAGCGCAAGCAGGATCACGATGAAGAACCCGTGGACAAGGACAAACTGGGCAGGATCGGAAGGGCTCTCTACAAGCGCAACACCCCCGGTATTGGTCTTTAACTGGAGGTAGAACGGCAGGTAGCAGACAATGGAGAGCAGGGGAACGACGATAAGAAACCGGGCAGCCTCGAAAAATGATACTCCTGACCGGTTCTTCCACCAGATCAGTATCCCGAACAGCACCGTGATCGGCGCATAGATCAGCACATCCCAGGTATTGAAGAGGGGCATCGAACCCAGGCTGACTGCGGCAAGGATGCAGAGCACCCATCGCCCCGTATTCCTCAGCCCGCTCCACTTTTTGCAGGCATAGGCGAGGATGAAGAGTAAGAAGATCTGGTTGAATATCCCGATGACATGGGGGTGGACATCACCCCAGATGAACGAGAAAAGCGGGTATTCGTTGATCGTACTGGTGATGGTGCGGGTGCTGTCCCAGATGATGGAAGTCACGTCTTTTCCCTGGACAATCTGGTAGAAAAACGACGGGTTGGGCAACAATAATGTAACCAGTGGCAGCCACCGGAACCGGTCGAGCAGCAGGTCACCGGTTGCATACAGGTTCACAGCCGCAACTCCCAGCACCGTGGGAAGGGCGAGGTTGAATGCAATGTTTGACGGTACATTACTCACGATTGCAAGAGCACCGAACATCCAGTACCCGAGATAATAGTAGATATTTAAAAACCCGCCGGCAAACCATGGGTCGAGCGGGGGAACCACGGGCTGGCGCATCACTGAAGCGAGGAATGCATGGTCCATGAATTTTTCCGCGTACGAGATCGTGGGGTTGACAAACCGGATCTCAAGCATCAGGCAAAAGAAGATGAGGAAGACAAGTTCCCAGCGCCACTGCGCCTTGAGGTCTTCTGCGGTGAAGTGACGGAAATAGAGATGGTAGACGAACAGGAGGGCAAACGGGGTAAGGGCGAGGTATATGGGGAGCCGGGCCAGCCCGCAATACCATGAGATCAGGGTAAAGAGCAGTAACGAAACGGTAAACGATGCGGGGAATGCATACCGGTCAAAAGTTTTTTTTAACGAGGGATAAACCGCAAGCTGGAGAAATGTGATGATGCAGAGCCAGCTGATAACAGAAAATACCTGAAGTTCAGCGTTCAGTTGTAATCCCCCCGTCAAAGCGCATATTGAGCGCTTTTTTTATGGTCGGCACAACCCAGTCACCAAAGAGATAGATCGAGATGATGCCCCCGGCAAGAGTGACAAGGTTCTTGATCAGGTGGTCAATGACCGCGATCAGGGTTGCTTCTGCCGGTGCAACCCCTGAAAGAATGAAAATATTGGCAACAAAAAATTCATAAGTGCCGATACCCCCCGGCGTGATGGGAACCGCTTTGATGAGGTTGCCGATCACGATGGCAAGGACCACCGTAACAAACGGTATGTGCTGTTCAAACATCATCACAACAGCCTGGCAGACCAGCGCATCAAGGATCCAGATCAGGAGGGAAGAAAATCCGAGCACAATAACCGACCGGGGAGTCAGGGATGCCTTCCGGATCTCATGCAGCATGGTAAGGACGATCTGTACATACCTGTTGCCGGACCGTAGTTTATTGGCAAAATACAAAAAGATGAAAAAAACACCGCAAAGGGCCAGGACAATGACGATGATTAGGAAGTATGCCGGGTCAGCATCCAGCACGAAGGTGAGTGCGACAAGCCCCAGCAGGGCAACCGTTGCAATATCAAAGACGCGTTCGACAACGATTGAGGATATGCCATCCGAATAACTGGTCTGGTTTTCATGGTTCAGGATAAATATCCTGACAAAATCCCCGAGGCGTGCAGGGATGACAAGGTTTGCGGTCTGGCTGACAAAAATGCACCCGGTTGCGACACGCACGCTCACATTGTTATCCATATATGCAAGAATGGTGTGGTACCGCCACCCCCGCAGCCACCACGCGGCAAGGCAGATGATGAGGGCGATGACCAGGTAGAAGGGAACAATATGGGTAAGAGCATCCAGCAAATCCCCCCATACCTTCAGGAGCATATACGCGATGATGCCGATCGCGATAAGGGTAGGTACCAAAATTGCGCTAATCTTCCGATACATGGACCTGCCACCATAACCTGAGGATGGATGACCCCATCTCAAAGACATCCCTGATCTTCACGGTTGTGCCTTTTCCTGCCCGCCACCGGACCGGAATTTCCCTGACCGTAAGCCCCTTCCGCTGCCCCCTCACGAGGAGTTCTGTATCCCAGAACCAGTGCCGTGATCTGATTGCGGGAATGACCGGCAGGATCTTCTGTTTATTGAATGCCTTAAAGCCGCACTGGTGATCGTACAGCGCACTGCCCAGAAATAATCTGACGAGAAAATTGTAGGTCCTGCTCGCGATCTCCCTTCCCCCCGTTCTTTGTATGTCGCTATCGGGAAGGAGGCGTGAGCCCGTGGCAATCGCACACCCGTCCCGGATCGCATTGATAAGGTCCGGGAGGTGCTGCATATCGGTTGCAAGGTCAACATCGTAATAGCAGACGATTGCTCCTTTTGCCTCAATGATAGCCCGGTTCAGTGCCTGTCCGCGCCCCAACCGTTCGTCGCTGTGGAGGAGGTGTATCCGGGGATCCTGCTGTTCA
>JAPKXV010000139.1:0-2071 GCA_026394635.1 Methanoregula sp.
GAAACTACCGGGACATCATCTCTTACTGGTTCCTCTTGTCCCTTGTCGCTGGTGGGCGGCTGCTGATGAGTTTTAGCAGGGAACGCGTTAGCTACGGTGGCGGTAGAACTGGAAGACTCCGGCAGGCTTGCGTGCTTGTCTAATGCGGGTTTTTTAGCGGTTGTCTTTCTCCCGATCTTCTTCGTGGTCATTGAGAAGGTTGTAGAACCACGTTTGACCTTACGCTCATCTGCCATCTTTCCATCGTGGAATGATGCCTGCCTCACCTTACTGACAAATGAATGACTGACGTTACACTTCTCGGCGATCTCACTATCGTTCCATTGCGACCACTCCGCATCTGCCAGGAGCCGTTCAACCGCACGGCGTTTATCCTTCGGGCTGCGCCGCAGTCCATGTGCTGCATTGGCACTAACGGTAAACAGGATCGCGTCCCGCATCGTGCCTTCATGGATTTCACAGGGAAACTTGTCGACGTTAGCTCTCTCTGCCGCCGATATCCGATGAAATCCATCGACTAGGATAAACCGGTCTTCAACTTTGAACACATCAACTGGCGGGAATGTTACTCCCGTTTTCATGGCCTCCGCATATTCATTGACGATCGACTTGACCATGGTAGTACGTGGCTGGGTCTCCGGAGGTCTGTCGATTTGAAAAATTAGGATCTGTTCTGCCATTACCGAAACACCTCTTCACGCATCATCTGTCTGACCTCGTATGGTTGGCATTTTTCATTTTCACTAATTCGCATAATCGTTTGAACCGTTCCGGATCGATCTTTGACAATGCTGCGAGAGCAAGAGCACGGGACATAATATAATTCCCGTTGAATGCTAAGTCCCAGAGCTGGTCGATGTCGATTGTGTTCATTTCTGATTGAGCGATTTATTCTCCACACTATTTAAAGGATATACGAGCCCCGTTTGAAGAATAGACGAATTTAATGCGAAATTGGTTGTAAAATGGCAATCCAAATTTCAATTAAAAATGTGATAAATTGGAATCCCGATACTGGGAATATCTGGGATTTGTTTCAAAAACCGGAACCATTACATCAGTTTCCAGAACAAGTTGATTTTTTCCATGATTAGTATTCTGATTCAGAGGGGTATGTTGTAAAAAGTTTAATTCAGTTTCAACTTCTCTTAAAACAAGTTGAATTAAACAATGCCCAAATCCAACATCCTTATGTATACGAAACAAAACCCTTATGGGGGTTATTTTACATGAAGCGCGCAGACTGGGATATCCAAGAGCCTACAGAGCCCGAGGGTGCCGCATCAGATCAGTGTAAATTATCCGTAAAAGAACAATTGTTATTGCAGCTCTTGCAGCACACATCTATTCGGCAGAAGGACCTTGCAGATAAGATCAGTAAAACGGCAGCTGATATTTCTGGTCCACTTGCCGAATTAAAGGCAGCCGGATATATCGAGAATGTCGATCCCCCACAAGGCGGGAAAAAAGGAAAATATTGGACTCTCATAACAAAGAATGAAGTATTACTCAAACTTTTTCACGATAAGATGTATCCCGCTGTCGCCACGGGCATGAGATCATCTGATCTGGTTGCTGAACCGGGTCTTGGTGTATTTCCTGATGTGCCTAACGATATCAAAACCGTATTAAAAAAAATGATACGGCTGTCACCAGATTTTTTTGCGGTTATTTTAAAGAACCCATCATTTGATCAGTTATCACACGTATGCAGTCCGTATCTCGTCTCAAGCTCTTTTAGTGAACAAACGGTACTCAAGACTCGGCCTTATTTTATGTTTCATCAACTGTTTGCGGAATCGCTGATAAGGGAAGGTAAAAGTACTGACGAGAAGGGAGAATATGTTAAGTTATTGGGGGAACTGAATACAGCTCTTTTAAAGTATTATACTTATAGGACAGATCTTCAAAAGAATAAGGAAATCATCGATACCATTGAAAAAACGATACTGGTATGGAAAAAGGAAAGTATTGATGATCGAGAGAAACTGGTTGCAAATTGCTCACATTTTCAACAAAATTATGAATTAATCGACAAGAAGAATGACCCCGATCAAGAAATTAAACGGGA
>JAPKXV010000139.1:2131-3927 GCA_026394635.1 Methanoregula sp.
AGATAAACCCTAATAGTTTACCACCGTGGCAGCAAGGAAAGGTGTATTGAAATAAAAAGGGTCGTATATACAAATTTTGCCGAATCTACACCGTCCGCCCTGCCACAACGCACGTCGATCGTGTAATTTTATGAGATAAAAGAGATTATTTTCTCCTCGGTGATTTAAGCAGGGATTCCACCACGGCCTGCCCATGCGCCACCGCTTTATCATCTTGGGTTTTTACATTTTCGGACATCAGTGCTTCTACTAGCTTCGAAATCGCCTTGGTTTGTTCCCTCAGTTCTGAAATCTCACTGGTCTGCCCAGCGGCGGCATTCTGCATTTCCAGTATCTCAGCTCTCATCTGTTCCAGCTGGGTTTTTAATTCCTGGTTCTCCAACACAACCCCGGAGAGCGCCGATGCTGTCCGCTCACCTCCCTGCTTGGTTGCTTGCAAATCTTTGGTGGTGCTTTCAAGCTGCTCGCGGACTTCACTTATATCACCGGATGACAGGATGGTTAAGACGCTCTCACCCTTCTTATAATATTCTGCAATTTGTTTCTTTGTATATCGCCTGTATGCGTCCGTCAGATATGCGCCATGCCCCATCAAAGCCTCGGCAATATCGACGGGGATTTTAAGGGCAATCTGGCTCCTGAAAAATTTTCGGGTCATGTGCAGGTGCAAAGTCTTTCTCCCGGTTGTCCTGTCACGGCGGGACACTCCAGCCTTCTCTATTGCGAGGTTCCAAGATGCTATCGCCGTGTGTTCTCCGAGTGGGAATATGCGGTTGTCGGTCGCGGGATCTGGTCTGGTCCCATTCAAACCATTTGCCTTATTCCTCGCACTCTCCATATACGCAGGTCTGATCGTAAGCCATGCTTTAAGGACGTTGACCGCTTCGCTTGAAATGAATGTTAACCGGGGATCTCCCGTCTTAGTGATACTACCGGGAATGTTCACTTTGCCTATTCCATCACCGTTAATTTCAATATCATCAATATTGAGAAGCAGGGTTTCTCCCAGCCTGCATCCGCTTGACACGAGAAACAGGATAAGTGCTTTCAATTTGAGATCACAATGTAAAAGGATCTTTTGGAGTGTTACAATATCCATCTCATCTTCTATCGTCTGAACTTTGCCCTTTGGCATCCGTGCCCGGATAAATTTAAGTTGGTTTGCCGTCACTATGGTGTCATTGTACTGTAACCAGTTGTTAACCGATGCAAAAAGGTTCCGTGCGGTAAGTGGGGAAATGTTTTGCAGTGTTCCTACAACAAATGTTTCCAAGTCTTTCGCACGATCTCGTGAGGTATCGTTCAAGTACTGTCCTGATAATTCGGCAAACTCCTGAACGGTTGCTCGTGACGAGCATTTTGTCTTTCGCTTCGTTCCATACACGCTCTCTAAAAACAGGTGCACACCTGACCGTATGGCTCGTTGTGTACCTTTGTTTTTGTAGAGCTGCAGATATTCAGGTAATGCGGTTACCATGCTACAATATAGGGCTTTAAACGTTAATAAGAGTTTTGACTGTTCACACTACATGTTAATGGTACTTCTCTTTAAGAGCGGAGATCAGTTCCGGTGACAACGGTTTCTCATCGTCAGGCAACGTCTCCATCTTCTTAATGGGGTCCCACGCAAGCGGTGTCCTCTTCCAGAACCAGAGCCCCTCCTTGAGCCCGAAGCCAAAGGCGTGCCACTCTGTTGCCGTGAGGGAAAGAAAGGTTTGGGTAGTGGGATCTTCCAGCACGGTCACACCCCCGTCCCACATATCACGCACCGGGTCTGCCATTCGTTCTCAAACATC
>JAPKXV010000455.1 GCA_026394635.1 Methanoregula sp.
GGCAATGGGAATTCCGGCATGATCCACAACGCTTCCCGCACAGGCAACAGTGCGTGCAGCGGGGGATTACAACTTAGTGGTGTCAATGAATACGTTGCAATCCCCTACAGTTCAAAAAATCATCCTGATAAAGAGATAACGGTTGACCTCTGGTTTGCAATATATTCGTACGACCGTCAGGTTCTGATCTCAACCTATAAAGACGGGGGATACCGGATGGCGTTTGACGACGGGGGCGACCTGTGGTGGACGGTCAATTCCGAAGGTGCCGGCGATATCTCGATCCCCATCCAGCACGAATACATCCGCCCCAACCAGTGGCACCATGTTGCCGGAACCTATGACGGCCGCACTGCAAAGATCTACCTGGACGGCATCCTGCGCAACACCGCAAATGCATCGGGGACGATCCACTACACTAATAAAAATTATGTCATGCTGGGGGTCGATGCCGGGTCAGTCAACCAGCCTGATCCGCAGTGCAACGGGTACATGAAAGGCGGGCTCGACGAAGTACGGATCTATAACCGGGCGCTTACCTATGGGGAGGTGATGGATAATCGGTTCAGCTGCACACAGGAGCCGGTTCCTTTGACCTATGAAAAAACGATCCGCACATTGCCTGCGGAGTGCACCTACGTTTCAACTGCCTTTGCACTGAACGGTGGCGAGGAAATGGTTCACCGGGTTATTGTTTCGGATCCTCTGCAGCAGGCAGTCTGGCATGTGCAGGTGCCGCCGGGTTCCACACTCAAGGTTGACGTAAAAGATGCATATTCTCAGGTCTACCCCGACTCATGGTATGTCGAGATCGATGATGGCGCTAACCGGCTTTCTCGTTTGGTTGCATTACCCAATACCCTAAATTCTCCTTCCGAAGCGGTCATCCCCTCGGGAAATGCAACGGTGATCATCAGGTACTTTGACGGAGTGAACCGGTTCCCGTCATCAGTGTTTGTGGAGGTCCGGTGCATCACCCCACCCCCCATTATCCCGGAACCGCCAAACCCGATATTTTCCAATCCCATCATCGTCATTTACTCTGCATCATGGGCAACCCTGATTGCCATTGTGCTGGTAATCTTCTGGCTCCACCGGCGCAACAAAGGCAAGGTCACCTGACGAGGTTGTCTGACCGTTATGGTTTTCGTATAGGGTGATCGATAAAAAAAAGATTAGAGCGTTATCTCGCGGAACTGCTTGCCGAAAACACCGCAGATAGGGCACTTTTCCGGGGCTTTTCCCAGTTCGATATTCCCGCAGACCGGGCAGAGGAAGATCTTCTCGCGTCCCATGTCATTACCCTCCTGTAACAGTGCAAGCGCCTTTTCATACAGTTTTGCATGCACCTGTTCTGCCTTCATCGCATAGGTAAAGGCAAGCACGGCATCTGTCTTCTTCTCGCTCTCGGCTACTTTCACAAACCCGGGATACATCTCGGTGAACTCGTGAGTCTCACCTGCAATGCTCTCTTTGAGGTTGTTCTGCGTGGGACCGATCGCACCGAGCACTTTTAAGAGCTTCTTTGCATGAATTGCCTCTGCCTCAGATGCCGCCTTGAAAAGTGTAGCAATATTCCTGAACCCCTCATCTGCAGCCTTATCTGAAAACGCCTGGTATTTCCGGTTCGCCTGCGATTCGCCGGCATAGGCTTCTTTTGCATTCTCGACTGTTGCCATGAGGATATACTATGGATAAAAAATACTTAAAGATTCTTCATGGGGCAGGCGGCCAAAAATATTGGCAAATATCGGTAAAAATTAAAAAGAAAGGTTTTTCCTCCCTGGAAATGACTAAAAAAGAGTACGAGGTTGTCCGGTCTGGTTCCGGCGCTGAAACTGCATGAAAAAGATGAAGGACGTGCTGCCGATCGACCGCCCCCGGGAGAAGCTCGCAGCAAAAGGCCCGGCAGCACTCTCTGATACGGAGCTTGTAGAAGCGATTATCGGCAGGGGAACCATCAAACGGGATGTACGGATGATCGCCCGGGACATTTCGGATAAAATTCGTTCCAGCAAAGGTCTGCCATCGTATGCAGATCTCAGGGATATTGAGGGCGTGGGGGAGACAAAGGCAGCACAGGTGATGGCATGCTTTGAGCTCGGGCGCCGGTACTATGCAGAGAAGAACAGTGCACGCCGGATCATAAAACCTGAAGATGTCCTCCCGCTGGTCGATGAATATCGGGGGCACCGTCAGGAGCACTTTATCTGCATTTCGCTCAACGGCGCCGGTGAACTCATCGGAAAACGGGTGATAACCGTGGGGCTTCTCAACCACAGCCTTGTCCACCCGCGGGAGGTATTTGCGGATCCCATTACCGACCGTGCTGCGTCAATCATCTGCGTCCACAACCACCCGTCTGGTTCCCTTGAGCCAAGCTCGCAGGATATCGCCATAACCCAACAACTCAAAGAAGCGGGAACA
>JAPKXV010000252.1 GCA_026394635.1 Methanoregula sp.
GCCCGTGCGATCCTCCCTGCCCCGCGGATCTCCATGCGTTTTATTTTTTCTGCAGTTTCAGTAACCAACATCATCTTCAAAGATTCAATGAGTACCGGACTACATAGAGTTTATCAATGAGGGATGCTTTTTGCAGATAGCCGTTGTTTTTGACAGTGCCGGGACCCTTCTCTCCACCTACCGGGTCGCAAAGGATATCCGGCTGGGGACGTTGCTGCCCGGCGTTGAGACGACGACCCTGACGTTCGCGTCACATGACCGCGTGCTGGTCGTCCTCCCCGTCCACTCCAAAGCGATCATCAGTGCACCGCCGGGCATGCTCCTTTCGGCCTACCTTGTGGAGAATGATATCGGGTTTGGCGTGAGCTGCACCCGCAAGGTCACAACCGCAGAAGAGGTCGGCGATCTGCTCTACACCGATACCCATGCACGCGTGGGCGACCTCCAGGAATGCATAAAAAATGTGTGGCATGTGTGCAAACG
Source organism: Methanoregula sp. (assembly GCA_026394635.1). Lineage (GTDB taxonomy): Archaea > Halobacteriota > Methanomicrobia > Methanomicrobiales > Methanospirillaceae > MVRE01. The sequence goes on from JAPKXV010000252.1 coordinate 484, forward strand.
GGAGTCGATCCTGACCCTGAATTCCGGGGCGATCGTGAATATGGCACAGCAGGCCGTGGAGTTTGCGATCACGGCCGGCGGGTCCCCGTTCCCGGGCGCAAAGGATGCGATCACCGCACTGCACCGGATGGGGATTCCGACGTTTATTGCATCCGGTGACCGTACGACGAAGCTTGAACGCATGGCAGACCATCTTGGCATCCCCCGGGACCGGGTGTATGGCGTGGCAACCCCCTCGATCAAAGCCCGGATCGTGGCGGACCTCAAACAGGATTACGACCGGGTCGTGATGGTCGGGGACGGGATCAACGATCTGGGTGCGATGCAGGAGGCAGACTGTGCCATCCTCACCGAACAGCAGCCGGGCGACCGGCCTGCCGAACTCTACGAGACGGCAAACCATGTCATCAAGCATGTTGATGAGGTGATCGCCATTGTACAGGAGATCCTTAAACAAAAAGGGCCGGAGCCAGTACAACAGGGCGGAGATCACGGTGCATCATATAAAAAGTAATAAGTGACCAGTACCACATTAGGTATAAGAGAGTACTATGAGGTCTCCATTAATCACGGTCGATAACCTCTGCATGGATTTTAATGGCACGAGGGTGTTAAAAAACATAAATTTCGAGATTGGCGACGGGGAGGTCCTGGGTATTATCGGCAGGAGCGGTGCCGGTAAGACCGTGCTCATGCACCTGATGCGGGGTGTGGAAGAACCTCCCACGAGTGGCAGGATCATCTACCATGTTGCGGCCTGTTGCGGTTGCGAGTTCATAGACGTACGGAGTGCTGCCACAAAGCCATGCCCGCACTGCGGCGGCACGCTCGCACCCGTGGATATTGACCTCTGGGGCGGCACCGATGAGATCCTGCACCGCAGGCTGATGGTGCGCACCGCGATCATGTTCCAGCGCACGTTCGCCCTGTATGGGAACGACCGGGTCATCGAGAACGTCATCCATGCACTCGATGACGTGGAGTATCCTGAAGAGAAGAAGATCAACCGTGCCGCTGATCTCATCGACCAGGTCAAGCTCTCCCACCGGATGATGCATATTGCCCGCGACCTTTCGGGCGGGGAGAAGCAGCGTGTCGTGCTCGCACGCCAGCTCGCAAAAGAGCCCTTCATGCTCTTTGCCGATGAACCAACCGGCACCCTTGACCCCAACACCGCCCGGCTCGTCCATGACATGCTGAAGGCTGCTGCGTCAGCCAATAACATGGGCATGGTCGTCACCTCGCACTTTTCCCAGGTGATCGAGGACGTGGCAACCCGTGCAATCCTCTTAATCGACGGCCAGATCGCAAAGATCGGGGAGCCCCGGCCGGTCATCGACGAGTTCATGCGAGGGCACGATGACATCGAAACGTTTGAGGAAATCCAGCTTGGCGACAAGATGGTTGTTGCACGGGACCTTATCAAACGCTACATTTCCGTCGACCGCGGGGTTGTCCGGGCGGTCAACAGCGTAAATTTTGAGGTATACACCAAGGAGATTTTCGGGATCATCGGAAAGAGCGGGGCCGGCAAGACCACCTTATCCCGCATCATCTCCGGCATCATTGAACCCACGAGCGGGGAGATCAATATCCGGATCGGCGAAGAATGGGTCGACATGACCAAACCCGGGGTTGAAGAGCGAGGGCGGGCAAAGCAGTACATCGGGCTTCTGCACCAGGAATACGACCTCTACCCGCACCGGACCGTGCTTGACAACCTCACCGATGCAATCGGGTTGGAGTTCCCGAAAGAACTTGCCATGCGCAAGGCAGTCGTAACATTAAGGATGGCAGGGTTTACCGAGGAGAAGAGCACGGAGATCCTCAACCGTATGCCCGCACAGCTCAGCGAGGGGGAACGCCACCGGGTCGCACTCGCGCAGGTGCTGATCCATGAGCCCCGGCTCGTGATCCTCGATGAGCCGACCGGTACGATGGACCCGATCACGAAGATCGATGTCAAGCATTCCATCATGCACGCCCGCGAGGAGATGGACGAGACCTTTATCGTCGTATCCCATGACATGGAGTTCGTCCGCGACATCTGTGACCGCATTGCGCTGATGCGCGGGGGCAAGATCGTCCAGATCGGCAAGACGGCCGAGGTACTCGCGAGCCTTACGGAAGAAGAGCGGCAGGTCATGAGCAAACCGGCGGCCTGAGGCGCGCCATGGTCACCATCCACCTCGACGGCGAGAGGCTGGAAGTCGGTGAAGGGAGCCGTCTTGCAGCCATCCTCCCGGCACTACCTCAAGGATGCTGCGTTGCGGTGATCCGTCCCGCGGCACAGGAGCAGGCAGCGACCAACAGCCTTGCGATCAGCACAACGGCCGGCGAGGTCACGATCGACGTCGTGGGAGAGCGCGCAGCATTCCTTGCTGCAGGGGACCTCACGGCACACCTTGTGCTCCACTGGCATGACCGGTATGCTGCTGCATTCGGCCCGTTTCCTTCTGTCATCCGCCCCTTACGCAAACAAGCCCTCTATGAACGGGGGGACGTGGTCCTCGGGTGCGGAGGGTACGACCCGAAGATCTCGTACCTGGTCTTCTCCAAGCTCCGGCATTCTGCCGACCATGGTGCAGATGAAACTGGGGGCATTGTCGGGAGGGTGGTGAGCGGCCGGGCGGTCCTTGACCGCTGGTCAACCGGTGACCGGATCACCAAAGTCGAACCGGTGATCAGCTGGGCGGACACGAGCAGGTCGTTTACGACCACGGATTTTGACCTTAAGCTCGAAGACGGGATGCGGATCGTCACCCGGGTTGAGGTGATCGCACAGGGGTACAGCCCGGAACGGATCACGACGGAGGCGGCGGGGTGCGTTGAACACATGCTCTTTGCACTGGACGGGGGCACGTTTCATGTCAGCCGCGCCACAAGCACCCACATCCTTGATGCACACTATGCCGGTTCTGAGGTGCCTAAAGAGCACCGGCACCCGCGACGCGAGGGGACGGTTACGGTGCGGAGCTTTGGACCTTCTGCCGGGGGGGTCTACTTCTACCGTGCAGACGTGCAGAGCAGCCCCGCCCACAGCGTTGTCGGGCAGGTGGTGCACGGGATCGAGCTGGTCAAGCTTGCAAAGGACGCCGATACCTTTGCCGTCACCGTCCGGCCCGCACGCATCGACCTTCTCGGGGCCCCACTTCCCGAGGCAGAGCGGATCGCGGCGGATCGCGGGTTTACCCTGCACGTGGACAGCCACGAGGGGACCCGTATCGTCGTCTCCCAGGAGCCGGGGACAACCCTGGATGTGCGCAACGAGAAGGCGGCAACGGTCGTCACCGCCCCGGACTCTAAAGTCGTGGATATTGTCCTTGACGATGCGGCAGCACCGGTGAGCTGTGCCACATTCCGGAGGCTCACGGGGCTTGCCGACCATGATGCCGGGATGATGCCCCTCTTTTTTAAGTTCGATGACGTCTTCCTCTTCAAACCGGAGATCCCGGCAGAGACAACGATCATCCCGGAGAACACGCCGGTCGGCGAAGTCCCCGCCGCAGTCCTAGGCATAACAAACGACTCCCGCAAGGGATCGGGAATGGCCGGTGTGCGGCTTTCAA
>JAPKXV010000212.1 GCA_026394635.1 Methanoregula sp.
AATATGGGTGACATACCCATCTGCGAGCTGAACAACGCCGAAGTTTGAGGGGTTCGGGTGCTCTTTAATGAGCATCGCATTTTTGACATTTTTGATCTTTGCAATCGACCCGGCGTCGATGTAGTTATCGCCGGGAAGGACCAGAAAATCCCCAATGATCTTTGATCTGGCACAGGTGAGGGCATGCGCTGTTCCGAGTTGCTTGTCCTGGACAACTACCGTGACAGGCACGGTGAGGGAATTGAGATACCGTGTCACTTGTTCCTTGCGGTAACCGACGACAACGATGATGTCGCGGATCCCGTTTTTTGTGAGTGCGTCAATCACGTATTCAATAATCGGCCGGTTTGCGACTGGTATTAACGCCTTCGGTCTGCTGTGGGTGAGCGGGCGGACCCGCTTCCCCTCTCCCGCTGCAAGAATTACTGCCTGCATGTTCCACCTATCGTATGCATGAATTTTCCCCGATGAGCCCCTCGATGTAACTGTTGGGGGCAAATTTTGCTCCGGTTCCTATGACTGCGCCTACGTTGACCGAGCAGTTGATCCCAAACTGCACGCTGTCCCCGATGATGGCGCCGAACTTTTTCTTCCGGGAATCTTTGCCCGCCACCCTGATGGTCGCGCGGTCGTGGCGCAGGTTGGCGATCTTTGTCCCCGCGCCAAAGTTGCACCCGCTGCCGATGATGCTGTCCCCGATATAGTTGAAATGCGGAATTTTTGTATCCGGCATGATGATCGAATTTTTCAGTTCCGTGCAATGCCCGATATGGCAGCCGTCACCGACAGCGGTTGCACCGCGGATGTAGGCATGCGGCCCGATCCGGCAGTTGCGGCCAATCACGCATGGCCCCTCAATATAGGTACCGGACTTCACCACGGTGCCGGTTCCGATCACGACCGTCCCGGAACAATGGACATCCGTTTCGATCTCCCCGTCATTCTTTGACCCGACCGAAGCCATCAGCAATGCGTTAGCGTCCAGCATGTCCCAGGGGTGTCCGACATCCAGCCATGAGGCAAGAGGGTGCTCTTTTAGTTTTTTGCTCCGGATATAGTCGTCGAGCGCATCGGTGAGTTCGAGTTCCCCCCGGGCCGAGGGATTGATAGCATCAATGCGTTCAAAGATGTCCGGTTCGAGGATATAGGCTCCTGCATTGATAGTGGTGCTTTTTGGGCTGGCTGATTTTTCTTCAAGACCGGTCACGTACCCCCCCTCCGCCATCACGACGCCATAGTCCCGGGGGTGATCGGTGGTGCTGGTGCCCATGCAGGGGGCGTCATTTGTACACAACGACTTGATATCTTCACTCCTGAGGATCATGTCCCCGTTCAAAAGCAGGAATTTATCGTCGATTAAATCGCGTGCGGCACCGAGGGCGTCCGCGGTTCCCTGCTGGCGCCGCTGGGGTGCATACCGTATCCGGATACCGAAACGGGAACCGGCGCCAAAATGTTTGCGTATCTCGCGTTCACCGTACCCTACCACGAACACGAAATCCTGTATGCCTGCATCGCGGGCAGCGAGGACAAGGTGCTCCATCATCGGGCGGTTTGCAAGCGGGAGCATCACTTTCGGGCGCTTTGCCGTGAGCGGACGCATCCGCTTCCCCTCTCCCGCTGCGAGCACAACACCATCCATAGCTACAGCTCTGCCTGCAACATTTAAGCAGTTTTTCCCTGCTTTAAGAGAGCGCGCCCGCGCCTGAGCATCGCTTTTGCCGCCTGGGGTGTGTTACCTTCTGCAGTAATCCGGATTTTGGGCTCCGTCCCGCTCGCACGGACCAGGCACCACCCGCGCTCATCCGCAATCCGAATACCGTCGGTGGGGTTTTCTGCACCAAGCGCGGTCATGATCCCACGTGCCGTTTCGCAATCAAAAGATTCCCGTAGGATAGGGTACGGAGGCATCTTATCGAGTTCTTGTGCAATATCCCATTCCGCCGCAATCTCACAGAAAAGGGCCGCCGCAAAGGGGCCGTCAGGGCAGTAGGAGATGCGGGGGAAGATCCATGCACCGGACGGCTCCCCGCCGAAATCACCCCACGACAGAAGTTCTTCTGAGACAAATGCATCGCCGACCGGTGTGCGCCGGACTTCTGCAACCTCCTCAATCATCATCGAGGCATCGGTCGTCGTGACAACCTGCTTTGCGTCGAGGTATCTGGCAAAGAGCATGAGCATGTGATCGCCGGAGATATAGCGTCCTTTACGGTCCCAGGCCATCATCCGGTCGGCGTCCCCGTCATGGACAACAGCGCACCGTGATCCGGTTGCCCGCACCATCTCCCCAATATAGGGAAGGTTTTTTTCTAGGGGTTCTGACGGTCGTGAAAAATGCCCCGACGGGTTGCAGTTGATGCAGACCGGCCTGATGCCAAGCAGGGGCAAAAGTTGTGGCGTGAGCATGCACCCGGCACCGTTCCCGCAGTCAAGGACAACAGAAATCTCTCCAGAACCACGCACCCGTTCCAGGATCGCCTTCATATGCTTCGATAATGCATCGACGGATTTGCAGGAACCCTGGTTTTCCCAGTCAGCCCCGCAATCGCGTGTGAAAAGTTCCTCAAGATCGTCCTGCTGGCGTTTTGCAAATGACGATCCGTCAGGATTGAAGAGTTTGAGGCCGTTATACTCCTCAGGGTTATGGGATGCAGTGATCATGCATGCCGCATCTGTGTCCCGTGCAGCATACGCGACTGATGGTGTCGGGGCGATCCCGCAGGAGTGTGCGGTTGCGCCCCCGCCCAAGAGACCCGCGATCACAAGGTGGGAAAGGATGGGGCTTGTTGTCCGCGTGTCCATTCCTACAAGGACATCCGATGACCGTGCTGCCAGTGCCGATCCGGTTTTCAATGCGATGGTGAGAAGTTCCTGATCGAAGCGCCGCCGGATTCCCGAGGACCCGAAAAGCATACACTATAATGGGGGAAATGGGAGATATCCTTATCCTTTGCATGGCACAAGGTCACGTGCCGTACAGGCAGAACCGTTCGATCTTTTCAAGGCTTGCGATCCCTGCCGTGGAAGGTCCGAGGAGAATGACTGTTTTTGTCTCCCGGTATTTTGAGACGATATCTCCTGTCCCCGGCTCAATGGTACCTTCGCCGTTGATGAGGATGATATCGGCGGAACCCGGATCCTCGGCAATGAACTGGTTCATTTCGTGTTCAAGGGAAGGGATTGAACCAACAGGGAACACCCGCCCCGTTCCTGTCCTCCTTTTGAGGTCCTGCATACATGCAGCATGACAGGAAGCGGGGCAGGCACGGACGGTTCGCGAGAGGCAGAGAAATGCCGTCACAACATTCAGGATTGCGCATGCTGCCCCGCGTGGTGCCGGGGAATCCAGAGGAGCGCCGAACATGAACTCCACCTTCGTGGTCGCCCGGATTGGGCTATATGTCACAAACTCCCCGGTTTTTCCTCCAAAGCATACCTCCATGCATGCACCCTTTTCGTACTGGCATGGCACGGTATCAGGATTGACCCGCGGGACGACCGGCCCGTCTTCGCATCCGCTGTGAAGAAGGATATCCTGCAATTTTTTGACTGCATCAAGAACAATATCCATGGTTACTCCTCTGGTGCTGACAGCACGACACGTGCCGGTGAACCGTCCAGACCTTTTAAGCGCAGCGGCAGCGCAACCATGTCATAATCGCCTTCGGTTACACAAGAAAGGTCCAGCAGTTCGATGATGATGCACCCATGCCCGAGCAGTTCATGGTGCACAGCCCCGTCGCAATGGAAGGATTCGATGGAGGGGGAATCGATCCCGATGCATTGTATCCTGCTGCGGGTGACCAGCTGCGCTGCATCGACAGAAAGGCAGGGATAATCTTTGGTGAACCGGTCGGTGCCGGAGAATGATGTTTTAAGAAGGAGGCGCGTTGTGCCCGCGATTCTCCCGCGGAGTTGATCCGAAGTGATTGTGCTGCCTGCGCCGCGTACATCAAGCACCCGGCACCTCCCGATCAGGTTGTTTAAGGGAATTGTATCGATCGTATCCCCGTTTTTGAGATAGTGTGCAGGGGCATCGATATGGGTGCCGGTATGCGTGCTCATGCGGAGGTTGCTTACCCGATAGGGTCCCCGTTCCTCCTGTCTGAAAGAAGGGGGCTGGTCACCGGGATATACCAGCATGTCGTTTGCGAGCGGACGTGTTACATCAATAATTTTCATATAACCTCAGTTCTCCCAGCCATGTTCACCGATGAGCGGGACAAAGCGGACACCGCCATGGAGCGACTCTGTCACCATCCCCCCGGCTTTTTCCAGCACGACCAGTTCCTGGATATCCCGTCCCCCCCGTGGTGCCACAAGCCGTCCGCCATCCGCCATCTGATCGATGAGCGGGCCCGGTACCTTGGGGGTTGCAGCGGTGATGATGATCCCGTTGTAGGGAGAGTTTTCCGGATACCCAAGTGTCCCGTCGCCGACAATGATCCCGACATTGGCAATATTGAGTGCGGCCATGTTTTGCCGTGCAAGACCGGCGACTGCCGGGATCCGTTCAACGGTGGTCACCTTTTTCACAAGCGCTGCAAGTACCGTTGCCTGGTACCCGCACCCTGCCCCGATCTCGAGAACATTGTCGTTAGGTTCCGGTCGGACCAGTTCCGTCATCACTGCCACGATGTAGGGCTGGGAGATAGTCTGGCCGTTGCCAATGGGGAGCGGGCAGTCGTCATATGCAGCCCGGTCGTACGGGGGAGGGATGAAGAGGTG
>JAPKXV010000353.1 GCA_026394635.1 Methanoregula sp.
AGTTTCTCGCATAATTCAATTCGGGGATTTCCGCTCCACCCCAACCCGTCCCTTGTCGGTCGTGATCGTAAAACCCCGCTCAAGAAGGAACGCATGGCTCTTGCCCGTGCCGTGGATAAGGATCTCGACAAGGTCTTCCTTCTCATCGATGTCCGTATGGAGCAAAAAAGAGTCGATCACCTCGCAGGAGAGCCCGAGCTCCTGCGCGATCTTCATGTGCTTGAGATAACTCCCGCCATAGTAATCGACATGGAACCGTGCGGGGTCCTTGAGATAGATCACGTTCGTACCCCCGCCCCGCCCGGGCACGATCGCCATATCCATTTTCGTGCCAATGACGCGCCTGACTGACTCCTTATCGGCAAGCGGGAGGTCCGCCATGATGATCAGGACGCCCGTCACTGCACAGGAGAGGTACTCGTTGAGCGCCTCGGAAAGTCCGGCGTCCTTTATTGTCACCTGTACAAGATCGGAGTCAAAGAGTTCAGTCCCGAGGATCACCGGCTGGCAGTCTGCGTCCCGCACCACCTCGACCACGTCAAGGAGCATCGCTTCGGCAAACGCCTCCCGCTCCTGCTCATCGAGCACGCACGAAAGCCGGGTCTTGGGATTTTTTGGCTTGAAGGGGATGACTGCCACTGTCATGGTATGTTCTGTAGTCTGCGATAGGAAAAAAAGGTAGTGTACCGGTCACGTGGGGTGGACGTGGCACAGTATCCCGTTATTCCGGTAACCGGGATATCAGGTACGGGCAGGTACGGTTCCTGTCCGTATACGCTCTGCAGGGATCCGTATCTCAAAGCACGCACCGGATCCCGCGGTGCCAGTCTCCTTAATAGTCATGCCGTTTGAGGAAAGGATCTCGCGGGCGACAAAGAGACCCCAGCCCGTATATTTCCCAAAACCTTTGGAAAAAATTTTCTCTTTATCGCCATCTTCCACCCCGACACCATCATCCCCGATACAAAGTAGTGCTCCCTGTCCGTCGGACTTGAGCCAGAGCCGGATTTCGGTTGTGCGCTTCCCGTGCCTGACGGCGTTGTCAAAGAGATATGACAGGACTTTTAAAAAGAGCATGTCGGTAAAAACCGAGCATGTATGTACCTCCGATCGGATCGCGACGTTCCCCCAATCCACCTCTTCCCGGGCAAACTTAACCAGCATCTCAAACGTCTGCCACCGGGGGGATTCTTCTCGAATAGCCTGGTAAACTTTCGAGTAGGCAAAGATCCGCCTCATTTTTTCAGATGACCTGCGTTGGACTTCGAGAAAATGCAATTGTTCCTTATCCTGGACCATGGTGATCAACAGTTCGTTATATCCCATGATGGCCGTGAGCTGGTTGAGGACATCGTGCCGGGTTACGCTGCCTACGATCTCCAGTTTTTTTTCTGCAAGCGCAAGCGCCCGCACCCGATCGGCAGGAGCCGGTTCACAAGGGCCGGAAGTTCCACTCGCACCATCATTAATTTTATTATTCCGGAAGTCTGTTGGGTCAGGAGACATGCTCACCAGATGTATGTATCGTCGTTCCCTGCACACAAAACAGGGGATGTTCATATACAC
>JAPKXV010000451.1 GCA_026394635.1 Methanoregula sp.
GGGCGCTCGTTCACCCATGCAATAAGGGTAAGCAGAAGTGCCAAAAGGAGCAGGACACTCCCGATTGCCCAGAACGATGCTGCCAGAATGTTGTAAATCCCGGTTGTCTGTCCCTGAACAATATAGAGGAGATCCTTGTATATCGGAATGATACCGGGTCCATAGGGAGACTGCTGGTACCTGACAAGCGCCCACTGCACATTGACCAGCAACCAGTCGCCCCACATGAAGACATTGAGCGGGATCACCAGAAGAAGGCACTGGAGAAGCAGGAAAATTTTATACCTGACCATGATACACAGGGTACTATTTTTGCCGATGCCGTATTGAGGATATCGCAATGAGCTTCACATTACACGGCGCATAAAAAAAAAGTATTAATCAGTGTGCTGGACAATCGCCAGTTGGTACATCCAGTCCATGAGGGGGTGGCACTGCTCGACAATACACTCGAGCTCACACCCGATGCAGGGGATGAGTTCATCACCTGCGAGCAGGTCACTCGGGTTGACCGGGAGGCGTTTTGCGCGTAAAAGGTAGGTCTTTACCCTGTCCTTTTTGTACTCGATCCGGTCAATAAGCCCGCCCTCTTCTAACTTTTTTACAATCCGCGAGCATTTCCTGCTGTCCACACCCAGTTCCTTCCAGAGCTCGCTCTGGAGCACGCCTTCCGGTCTGGACAGGATCAGTTTCAATCCCTCTTCTTCAGGGTCTCCCATAGGTTCCTCAGATGAGCGGGGCGATTGTTAAAATATTATTTCCCCTGATCACGACAGTGCCAAGGCTCCTGCCCCGCTGGTTGTCCACAAACTCAATTGTCTCGTCCATGTGGATGTTTAAATATTCGTCAACGGCAATAAGGCGTCCCTGCAGCTTGCGCCCCTCGTCCTTGATTTCAACGGAGATCTTTGAATCTACGAGGGCAAAGACCTTTTTTATCGGCAAAACAATTCCGTTAACCATCTGCCCTAATTTAGTGGGCAAGATAATTTAAGGTTTGCTTATCGCAGGAAAGGTCTTTTTGAGTCCGGTTCCGGAATTTTCATGGTACATAAGAAGGGAGAAATTGTTCATTGAGGTATGCAGATCCTCTCAAAAGATGGTATCACAAACCGTGACATTTTCCCGGTCATTGGGAAGAAAAAATGAGATGTATCGTCAGGTTCAGGTGTAATGGGCTTTACTCCGGTATAGGTTCCCACCGTTCTGAAAGTTCCTTTTCGACTGCCGGAAGTGTTGTATATTCCATCTCTTCAAGCGAGAGCCGGTGCGGCTCGAACGGCCCCTGCGCCCGGATCACATCGGCAAACTCGTTGCACCGGGCCCGCACCCGGTCAAATCCGGGATCATCGAACATGTCGGCCGGCCCGATGAGTCTGCCATTGCAGAGCTGGAAGCCGAAGCAGAGGACCCGGGGGGGCCCGTCAAACCGGGTGCAGTTGGCATCCGGAAGCCCGACCGGCATGAACGGCCCGTGGTGTGACCCCCGCATCCAGCCGGCGACCAGCACCGGCGTGCAGAACGGTTCGATCACCTCGCCGACCGCGGGGAAGCCGCTCTGGGACCTGACGATCATGACCGGGTCATCCTTCCCCACGTACTTCCCGGCAAGAAGGCTTAAGCGCTGGGTGCTCGTGGACGCCGCAATCGTGCCATCCTTTGTGAATACATGCTTGATCACGTACCGCGACGGGGCGCCGATATATACAAGCATACTGTAGATCTCTTCAGGGCACGTAAACATGATCCTGCGCTTTTTTATAAGGTCGTGCACCTCGAAGACGAATCCCTTGTGCAGGGACGGGTCGATGACGAGCCCCGGGGTGTTGAACGGGTCGGCAAAGATTTTGTACAGGTAGAAATTCCACGCGCCGGGCCCGGTCTTGTCGGCCATGAAGACGAGCACGGGATCAGACCCCCGTTCCTCAAACTCCATCTCGGCGACCCCGGGCCCCATGCCCTTGACGTTTCCTGAAAAGGCATCCGAAAGCATGTCCTGCCCGGCGCCGTAGAGCTTGAGGTCTTTTGCTATCTTTGAACATTCAAGGAAGGTGTCCCAGGCAAGCTTGTGGACCTTCTCATTGTCCACGCCGTGGGTGTGGGTCATGATCAGCTCGAGGTCGTCGCCGCAATGGGTGACAAACGAGTCGATCAGGAGCTTGCCTTCCTGCTCTTTGAGCATCTTTGCGGCTTTCTCAAGGAGCGCCGGGTGGGTGCGGGAGTGCCCCGGATAACTCCCCACATCTGCTTTGATGACGGATACGGTTGTCTTGGACATAAAAATCACAGTAAGAAATCTCCCGCTGATGCAAAAAGATTACGGTGTTAAAATTATCAGGAGTTTTTCCTGACAAGGGATGCCGTCCCCTGCGAGCTGAACGCTTTGAAAAAGATCAGGCTTTCCGCGTACGCCATCGCCTGTATCGCATGTTCAGTATCCTTCTCCACTGAATAGATCTCTTTATAAAATTCCTTGATTGCAAACTTGCAGTTGCCGTCAAAGATCTGACGGTCTTTTTTCCCGGGATTTGCTGAACGGTATTTTTCCAGCGTCCATTCCTGGATGTCCTTATATAACGCAGGTTCGTACACTTTCAGGGTAGAAAAGACAACGTCCTGCCAGAACGTCCCGACATTTCCCTTGATGATGTCGCCTTTGGGGAAATGAAGGTTGATCAAGTCCCTCGGGGTGCCGGTAATACCGTGCTGGGCGATTCCCACCTTCAGGTTGTTCTCCCGGAGGGCTTGCGCGATCTCCTTTGTGCGGGGGATATCGATGGAGAGCTGTTCGATGACGTTCCCGTTTGCATCGTACGTATGCCCGTGCGTGCTCCCGTTTGCGATCGCAAGCACGTGGGGATACACATCGCTCTCGTTGAGGGCTTTGATGAACCCGACGGCTTCTTCCGGTTTCGTCAGGATAAGCCCCTCCCCGTCCTTCCTCCCGATCTCGCCCACTTCCACTTCAAGGCCAAAATCCTGTCCGTTCATCTTATTTTTGATATAGTGCGCCAGATCTGAGGTGACCCGTATGTTCTCCGCGAGCTCCTCTTTGACGGTCTTTCCTTCAAAATTGAAGAGATGGGAGGCATCGATGGCAAAGGAGGTGTAGCCTGCCGCGATCTGGGCATCGATCAACTGCTTTGTCTGTTCGATCTCTGATGAGTCCCCTTTCTTTATCGTGATATGATCTGCATGGAGGGCCCAGGCGTCGAACTGCACCGCTTTTGCAGCTTCCTGCATCTTTTCCGCAAAAGCAGCGGGGGTCATCCCGGTATACCCACCTTTCAGGTCGGACTCTGACCGGGCAATTTCCATGAACAGTGCAGAATCCGTATCTTTTGCAGCCTTGAAAATACCCTGTGCAACCAAAGCAATGCGGACATTTGCGGCCATGATAATGGCTTTCTTCCCGGAAATGCCAGAAAAGATTGCCGAGCCGGGGATTGGACCATACTCGTTCTGTTTCATAAACCTGATCACTCCTTTGTTAATCACCCTTCACGCATAAACGTTTCAATCAGGCCGATCTCTTTTTTGCCACCCACGTAGATGGGCGTTATCTCGTCGATCGCCTGCGGGGTGATCCCGAGAATATCTTCCCTCCCGTTGCTGATCGCCCCGCCGGCTTCATGGATGATCTTTCCCATGGGGTTCGCTTCATAGAGGAGGCGCAGTTTCCCTTTTTCTTTGCCTTTGAACCCGGGATAGGTAAAGACGCCTCCCTTGTGGAGGATCTGGTGGACGTCGGCCACAAAACAACCGCTGAACCGGAGCTTGTAGCCTGCGTCTTCGAGATGCCCGATCCACCGGGCATGGGCCGGCAGGTAATCTTTCCGGAGAGCGCCGGGTGCGTAGATCTTCCCCTCCGGAATTTTCAGGTCCCTGTGCCGCAGGACGAATTCGCCCGCTTCATCCATGACGAACTCGTGCACCCCGTTTCCCGTTGTTACGGTCAGGGTGGTAAGAGGCCCGTACAGGATGTAGAGTGCGGCGACCATGGTGTTGCCCTTGTCAAGGACATGGCCGGGGTAGATGCCGATGATGGATCCGACGCAGAGGTTCACGTCGATCAGCGATGACCCGTCGAGAGGGTCGATGACGACCCCGAAATTGTTCTTCGGGTTATCGATCTCGATGATCCGGTCCTGCTCTTCCGTTGCGATATACCGCACCAGCCGGGTCTTTTTCAGGCCGGAGATGAATACCCTGTCGGCGTACTTGTCCAGCGCCATCTGTTCCTCGCCGTATACGTTCCGGGTCTTCTCATCGGCAGTTCCCTTTTGTATCGAAGCGAGAAATCCTTCCTTCACTTCATGGGCCTGTTCGCTTAAGAACAGGATCAATTCTGATACGTTTTCTTTTGTTCCCGCGCTGACAAGGAAATCTTTGAGCAACATCTTGTACCGCCTTTCCCATCCACAAACCATCGGACAACAGATTATCCGGCCGTATCTTTTTTAATTTTTACGTGATCGTTTGACCCGGAGACTTATCAGGATTATTATCCTGCTGCAGGGGATTCACC
>JAPKXV010000187.1:0-1765 GCA_026394635.1 Methanoregula sp.
TGATCATCCGCATCCTGTTCGGGCTGCGCTACCACGATACCCAGTGCGGTGCAAAGGTGTTCCGGAAGCGTGCGGTCGATTCCATCCTGCCCCGGATGATCTCGACAGGATTTGAGTTCGATGTCGAGATCCTCTGGAGGTTAAAAATGGGAGGATTTATTGTAGGGGAATTTCCTATCCATTGGCAGAATACCGGTGACTCGCGGGTCCAGCGGCGTGACATGGTCAGGATGCTTGCCGGGCTCATGAAAGTCCGGTTCAGCCCGGTGAGCCCATGATTCCTGCCACAGTACAGGAACAGAAGAAAGAGGCGTTCCGGCTCTTTGAAGACGGGCGGTACCAGGAGTCCCTGACCCTCTGCATGCGGGTGCTTGCAGCTGAAAAAGACCAGCCGGTGGAAGTCCTTGCCGCAACCAACCTCTTCTACACGGGAAGACTGGAAGATGCACAAGTGCATTTCCGCGACCTTGCCCAGAAGATGCCGGACTCATCATATGTCCACAGCTACCTGGGAAAAGTGCTCGAAGCAGGCGGGGACGAAGGGGCGATTGCCGAGTATGCAACTGCCGTGCACCTTGACCCGACCAACCAGGACGCCCTGCGGAGTTATGCAGAATATCTCTCTTCGCGGAAAGACTACCGGGGGGCAGTCCCGGTCCTTGAACGTCTCCTTACGCTGGGCAGGAATGAACGCGATATAACAAACCTTGTGCGGGCGCTCATCGAGACAGGGGAGCCCGACAAAGCGCTCGATACCCACCGGGAGCATCTTGGCGACCGCACAATGAGCCAGGAATATATCGACGCCCTGTTCTGTTCCCGGCAGTTCCCGGCCGCCGCACAGGCAGCGCTTGATGCATACCGTACATCCAACGATCCTGCCATACTCCGGAAATACCTCGCTGCCCTTGGACAGTACGACCTCCCCTCTTCCCTTGATGCGTATGCAGTGCACGCACATGATACCGACGACGGTGATATCCTTGTCGATTATATCCTGCTGCTCAAAGCGTCTGGTAATCACCAGAAGGCGCTGGAAATGGGCAGGACCCTGCTCGCCACAACCAAGGACCCGGCGCAGCGTCTCGTCGCATGCGGCATCTGCGCAGCCCTCGGGGATACAGAAAACGCACTGGCTGAATACGAACGCCTGATTTCCGAAGAGATCAGGACAAAAAATAACCTTGACACTCTTATCCAGATCATCTCCCGGTACCGGAAATTCCTCACAAAGCAGGTGCCGGAACCCGGGGCACTATCCCGGTTCCTCTCGGTCGTCTCAAAGGATGTGAATATTGCAAGCCTGCTGGAAACCGCACGGTACTACGAGGAGCTGGGCAACAAAGGCGAAGCGAGGAACTGGTTTTACCGTGCATACCGTGCGGATTTCTTATCAGGGGGACTGGAGTATGCCAGGTTCCTTGCCGGGAATAATGAAGACCGTGAATGCGAGAAAGTGATGCTCTATATTCTCAACAATGTGAAACGCGCGAGCGATCTCCACCGCGTCGCTGCCGTCGTTGTCGATGAACACCGGCCGATGCACCGGATGAGAAGGCTGATGGACCATGTGATCCGGCGGCTCGAAGAGCGCAGGTCAAACCTGAACTCCGAGGGGCTGGAACTGCTCGCGGTCACCCTTTTTGTTGCTGCCCGCCATGCCCTTGAAGACACGGATTATGCAGACTGCAAACGCCTGTGCCTCCGGGGCATTGACGTGCTGCCGGTCCATACAAAAGCAATACAACTGGAAGACTACCTGAAC
>JAPKXV010000187.1:1858-4217 GCA_026394635.1 Methanoregula sp.
ATGCAAGGAACGTTCGATTGCAGACCGGCCGATCATGGATATGCCCCTGCTGAAGCGTCATGCGGTCCCGGTGCCGGCAGCCCGGCAGGTCCAGCAGGACCTTGACCTTGACGAACAGGAACAGAAGATTGTTGAGTTCCTTATTTCCCATAAGAAAGCGACAGAGACTGAACTGAGGAAAGCGCTCAATACACGGAGAGTGGTCGGGATAATAAACCGGCTTATCCAGAAAGCAGCGGCACGGAATGTGACAATCATCGATAAAAAAGGCGTTGGCGATGACGGGGAGGTCTATGAGTATGCCGGAACCTGAACGGATGGACAAGAAAAAACTGGAGAGCATCAACATCATCAATGCCCTGCGCAGGGGAACGGTGCCGGGCAGCGGGCTCGAACGCATAGCAGTCGGGCTTGACGTTGAAGAAGGAGTGATGGGAAAACAGCTCGATTACGTGGCGCAGGGCGGGGGCGACCTGAAGTTTATCCGGGGCGATTATGGCAGCGGGAAGACGTTTTTGGTCGCCCGCACCCTTGAGATGGCCCGGAGCAAGGGATTTGTCACATCCCATGTTGTCATCTCACCGGCCTCCCCTCTCTATAAGCTCAAGGCACTGTACCAGCAGGTCTGTGCAAGCCTGCGGACGATGGAAGAGGACCACGCCATAAAAACCATCGTGGATAACTGGCTCTTTGCTATCGAGGAGCGGATCATGGCAGTGAGCGGCACCGGGATCGAGGATACGGCGCTTGAAGCGGCAACCGAACGCGAGATCGAATCGGCGCTTGCAGGGATCTCGGAGATGAACTCAGCGCTTGCCGCTGCACTCCGCACCTATTACCGGGCCAACAATGCCGGTGATTTCCAGCTCGCCCAGTCGGCTCTCGGCTGGATTGCCGCTGAACCCAACATCGGCAGGGACTTCAAGCAAAAAGCCGGTATCAAGGGGGATATCGATGATACGATCGCCCTGGTATTCCTCCGGGGGCTTGTCACGGTCATGCAGGGTGCGGGCTACAGCGGGCTTGCAATCGCCGTTGATGAGATGGAGACAACGCAGGCGCTGCCAAAAAACCAGCGGGACAAGGGCTACCAGACGCTCGTCCATATCATTGATGCGCTTGACCGGGGTGCGATGCCCCGGTGCTTCTTCCTGTTCACCGGCACCCCGGCGATGTTCGACGGGTCCCGCGGGATCCGGTCGGTGCCTCCGCTCTATGACCGGATCAACGTCGTGCAGACGGACGCGTATAAAAATCCCCGCCAGCCCCAGATCATGCTCTCGAAATTCGACACCGGGAAGCTTGAACAGATCGCGCTGAAAGTGGTCGATATCTACTCGCAGGCGTTCACCGAAGTTGACCGGGAGCGCATCTCCCACCGGTTCATCAGGGCAATGATCAAGAAGATTACGAGCCGGTTCGGCGGTCGCGTGGATGTCATCCCGCGTATCTTTTTAAAGGAGTTTGTTGACGTGCTTGACAAATGCGAGATCTATGAGGCATACAACCCGTGGGACACCTACGAGTTTGACGCAGAGCACCTCAAGGGCGAACTTAAAAAAGAGGAAGAAGCGGTGATGGTGGTGGAGTTCTGATCCCCGCACCCGTTCCGCCACGTTTAACCTGTGGTGCATCCAACGAGTGATCGTATGCGAAAAGCGCTCCTTCTGGCCGTCGCTGCCTGCATCCTTTTCGGGATGATGCCCCTCGTGAGCGCGGTCTCGATGGAGATCAATGCAACACCATCCGTGGTGCACATCGGCGACACCGTCATGCTGAGGGGTTCGGTTTCGGGACTGACGACGATTGCAGTCTATCTTTTTGTCAACGGTCCTGAGCTTGACAACCGGGGCGTCACGCTCGAAAACCTCAATTATCCGGCAGGCCGCGGGCTCTTTACCACGGCGCCGGTCAACCTTAATGACGGGACATGGGAATATGAATGGGATACATCGGTGATCCTCGGTACACTCCAACCCGGCACCTACACGGTCCATGTCGTGAGCACCCCTGTCGACCGGCTCGCCCAGACCGAAATTGAATTTCTACCATCAGAGACTCCGGCAAATGAAGTCCCGCTCGATCCCATGGTCACCCTGGCTGCACTGATCACCCTATCATGTGCCGGTACGGTACTGATGCGACGATTGAAATAAAGATAAAATTTTAAAAAAAGTTATCGCATTTTTCGCCGCAAACGCACCGATTCTGCATGGGCAGGAAGCCCTTCCGCATCTGCGATGGTTTCGACGATATCCCCGGTACGGTTACCTCCCGAACCGCTTGTACCGCTTATGCGCTTCCTCGATCGTCATCACTTCGAGAATGTTGACAATGCCCCCGGGCAGAACATCGAAGA
>JAPKXV010000108.1 GCA_026394635.1 Methanoregula sp.
AGAAATTGACCCCTCCCGCCGGTCTAAATTTGACCCCCCTTAGTTATAAAATAGTTGACTTGGGCTATAAAGATGGTAGGTCGTTCGCTATCTGCAGCGGGGCCAGTAATAAAATGTTTGAGTTGATGGGGCCCGCCCCAAACCCCGGTAAGGATAGTGCCGCCGCCCCCGAAGGACGCCCCGGCGGCGGATCTGTATGGTTTAACGAGATAATCCATAGTATTTCCTATATTCAGAGTTATTTTTCAATACCTCCGTTTTATAACCGAGTGATCTCTTTTGTCGATATCTTTTGTTCAGGTAAATTATCCACCAGAAATGAAGAAGGGCCGGGTTGTTCTTGTCGGTTTCGTCTGAAACTCTTACCATTCATATTTAGGATTAGTGCCCGATGAGTCACTCTGTCAAGGATTGCGGCAGTCAGTGTTTTGTCATGAAACACTCTCATCCAGTCTGAAAAAGCCAGATTCGACGTAATAATCGTGCTCCTCATCTCGTATCGGGTAGCAAGCAACTGAAATAGCAGTTCTGTCCCGATAATATCAAATGTAACATAACCGAGTTCATCGATGATCAGAAGATCGATCTTTTTGAACTGGCGAAGGTAGAGTGAAAGTTGGTTCTGGCTTCGTGCTTCAACCATTTCATTGATCAAAGCAGCGGCAGTACGGAACGAAACCCGATAGTTCTGTTCACACGCCAGGACACCAGTTGCAATCGCCATATGCGTCTTTCCTGTTCCGGAATTTCCGATCAAAATGACGTTTCTCTGTTATTTGAGAAACGTGAGAGATTTCAAAGCAGGAAGTGCCTCCCTTCCATCGTGTGGAAGCAGAATGGGATCCAGGTCTTCGAACCGTTTCTTAGTCGGGAACCCTGCCTGTCGGAGCACTCTCATCTGGCGGTTGGTCTGTCGTTTATCAAGTTCTGCCTGGAGCGCCTTTGCCATATTGTCCTCCAGTTCAGGATTGTCGGGTTGGTATTCCCGGATATACTCGCAGACACCGTTGATCCGTAACTGTTTGCAGAGATCTTCCAGCAGCATCGTCATATCTCATGCCTCCATCAAGTAGTCGTAGTCTGTAAGATTGGGTTCCGTGACAGCAAATCCAAGAGGTATCTCGAATGATTCTTCGGGAGGTTCCATTGTCTGGTGAATAAAGAAGCGGATGCTATTGTAATCGGGATGTAGATTACACTCTTTGAGACGTTTCAAGGCGTCAATTAAACTTTCAACCGATGTTTCTTTCACCAGGTCCAGAATGGACAAGAAGTCTTTGGGGTTGTTGACGTAGTGCTGGTTGAACAGGTCCTGGATCTGCCTATCAACCTGTGTCATCACCTTTGAATATTTCAGGGCACCCGGTTTCTTCTGGAATGTTTTGATGTAATGCATGATATTCATCGAATACTGGTCTTTCCCGGATAGCCGGCGATGGGTCGCTATAACGGCATCTCCATCCAGAAAAATAAGCTCATGGACTGTTTTCTTATAACTTATACGCCGTGTGCAATAGGTTTCGGGAACCGAATAATGGTTTGCGTCGCATTTCACCAGCGAATATTTGGATATGGCTGCCTGCGTCAATTCGTAGTTCGAATATTCAAGGGTCGGAAGGGGCAGCATCTCGAGACGCTCTTTCGCAAGACTCGCCGTGGGAACATCCGGGCGGCGATATACTGGATGGGAGTTCATATCAGCAAGGCGCTCTGTGAGCCATTCTTCCGCCTCTTCGAATGAGCCGAACTCACTTTTCTCACCGAAAGCGAGTCTCCGGATATAACCGACACTCTCTTCAGTTGTCCCCTTCTCCTGAGGTGATGCTACATTGCACGCGCATGGTTCATAACCAAAATAGAGCGGGAACTTCAAAAAATCGTCATGAAACTTCTGTTTCCGGGAGTCGTACGCAGTACTCATCCGGTCATAGAAGATTGTCTCTGGAACCGCCTGAATCTCGTTGAAGAATTCGATATGGGCATCTATCACTTCATTTCGGGTCTCTCGATGATAGAGACGGGCAAACCGATACAGGGAGAAGGGTAAGACAAAGACTGCGAGGGAGTATCTCCTCTCGATGCCTTTGATACTGAGGAACACCGCACCCCAGTCAAATTCTGCCCGAATACCTTTTTACGGCTCCTGAAGAATGCTAATCGAGCGTAGTGTGTGATGTTCTTTCCATCGGGCCACTTCTTCTTTGACGGTTGTATAACCGATAGTATCTCCATTCCTGATGAGTAACTCCCAGATTCGCTTGGCCGTGATCTGCTGTTTTTCTCTGTTTTGTAAACTTGATTCGAGGTACTGGTGTATTTTCTCTCGAATCGTTTCGGTAAGAACGGGACATGGCCGGGATTTGGCCCGGTTATTTTGAACGATTTCTTCGGCCTTGCCGTCACGGACATCATCGACTCGCTGAACATATTTCTTGACGGTATTCCTGGAAATCTTCAGTTCTCGGGCTGTTCGTTTGTACGATCCATGCAATTCGTACAGGTTCACGATCTGTTTTATCTCTGGCATTTGTTTCACCACGTTATGCCCCTCGATTGAGTCATTGAGGGTAACTACTTTTGAACTAAGGGGGGGTCAAAAACAGAGCGGCGAAAACACCCCTATCAAGGGCCCCGCGCGTTTAGCCTACAGCGGTAAGTAAGAGCCTTAATTTTAACGTTATTTTAGATATTAACGCCAATATTTGCATTTTAGTGCAAAACTATATAAACTGATAAAAACCTCCTTTATGCCATCCAATGGTAAAACAAAGCCTAAATTGAGGAGTTATGTGAAAATAAACCCCATTATCGCCGTTCGAGGTGCATCACTACTTAAATCGCATATCACTCTATTAGGGGTCACCCGGACGAAACCCGATATTGTGTTCGATGCTGCCATTACCATGGCAGGAATGAACGAATCTGTATCAGGGATCACGCATATCCGGGATAACCTACCCTCTAATACAACCCTGCTCAAGGAATTCCATGCACTGGAGTATGATCAACTCCTAAAAACCTCGTCGGACATTTTATGGGAATCGGCAGGACAAATAATCAGAAAAGGACAAAAATACTCGTTTGCAATCGATGCGACCATGGACCCTTACTATGGAGACAAAGAGAATCCAGCTATCATCGGCTGTCAAAGCAAGCACTCGACCAATTACTTTTATGGCTACATAACGCTCGCCGTGACGGACAAAGGGAGGAGATTGACTCTTGCTGCACTCCCTGTAGAGAAGGGTGTACCCCAATTGACTTACATCAGAACATTCTGTGAAGAGATTCAACGGCGGGGATGCCGTATTCGGGTCCTATGCCTTGAC
>JAPKXV010000026.1 GCA_026394635.1 Methanoregula sp.
CACACCGGATGGAACGCTCACGTTTGTCAACGATGCATACTGCCGGTAGTTCCAATTGAACAAGAATGATTGCATCGGGAAGCACCACACCGTGATTATTCCCCCGGATGATGCCAGAAAGATGAGGGACCATATCAAAGCACTTACCCCGGAAAACCCGATCGCTGAACTCAGGCACCGCATCGTCATGCCGGATGGCCAGATCCGATGGCAGCGGTGGAGTGATCGTGCAATCTTTGATAAGAATGGTCATGTGGTTGAATACCAGACTGTTGGAAGAGACATCACTGAACAAAAACAGGCAGAAAAAGCATTACAGGATTCAGAACGCCGTTTTGCTGATATTATCAGTTTCATACCAGATGCGACGGTTGCAATCGATCGGGAAGGAAAAATAATCGCATGGAACCGGGCGATTGAAGAGATGACCGGGGTTAAAGCCGCAGATATCATCGGAAAGGGAGATTACGAATATTCCCTCGCATTTTACGGACACCGCCGGCCGATCCTGATCGATCTCATCTTCGCATCCGTGGATGAGTTGAAACGATAATGATTGACCTGATCTTTGGGAATATTGAGGAAATCACCAAGAAGTATCCGGCCATCCAGAAAAAAGGGGATAAATTTATCTCTGAAATTTATATCCAGCGGCTCTATGGCGGAAAGGGTGCCCACCTCTGGTTCATCGCATCCCCGCTCTATGACACGAATGGTAATGTCATGGGAGCAATCGAATCGATCAGGGATGTCAGCGATCGCAAACAGGCGGAGGAGGCGCTCATAAAATTTAATGCAGAACTCGAACAACGGGTCAAAGAACGTACAGAGCAGATTAACGCTTCCTTAGAGGAAAAAGTAGTCCTGCTCCGCGAGATCCACCACCGGGTGAAGAACAACCTCCAGATTATTATCTCATTACTGAAACTCCAGTCGCGGTATATGACGGATGAATACACGATTTCCGCATTCAGGGAGTGCCAGAACCGGGTCATGGCAATGTCGCTTGTCCACGAAAAATTGTACCAATCGGACGATATTGCGAAGATCGACTTAGGAAATTATGTCCGGTTCCTTGGCAACAGCCTTTTCCAGTTTTTTGGCAGGAGTGGGACAGGAGTCACGTTCACAACGGATATCCAGAATATTTCCCTCGATATCAACACTGCCATCCCGGTCGGGCTGATGATCAACGAACTGGTTTCCAATTCCCTCAAGCATGCTTTTTTAGAGGGGAGAAAAGGAGAGATCTCCATCGCAATCCGCCAGAACGACCACCTGCTCACCATTGTGTATAAGGACAACGGCGTCGGTATCCCGCAGGACTTTGACTGGCGCAACGCCAAGTCCTTGGGACTCCGGCTCGTGGGATCGCTTGTGGAACAGTTAAACGGCACGATTGAACTGGACCGGAGTTCCGGGACGGCATTTACGATTGTCGTGAAGGAAAAATAGAGATTTTTCAAAAATCCCCGTTTCCCGCAGTTCCCGGATTCAATCGCTCCTCTTTTCCCGTGCCTCCATCATCACAACGTTCATTCTTCACTACCCACGACACGATACATATGGCCGATGCCCACGATCAGTTCACACAGGCAACCGAACTCGGTGAACCCAATCAGTTGGACGAGGCACTCACCTGATCAATTTCGTTTGATCCTTTGAGGGGGGCGGGGAGAAACTACAGGACTCCATAATTTTCTTTTTGTGCCAGATCCCGTCCCTATCAGCCACCTGCAAACAGAATCATTTATTCATGCAGGAGAAGAACGCTGAATCAGGAGATTTATGTGAAAGTCTATCTCGATGTATGCTGCCTGTGTCGGCCGTTTGATGACCAGCAGAACAAAAAAATCCGGTTGGAGACAGAGGCAATATTGGCAATCCTTGACCGGTGTACCCGTGACTGGGAGCTTATCGGGAGCGTTGTCATTGACGATGAAGTATCCCTCATCCAGGATATCGAGCGACGGCTAAAGGTGGAGCAGAAACTCTCAATCATCAGCGAATACATTGAACTTAATGACGCGGTATTCAGACAGGCATCGGTCTATCAGAAAGCCGGTCTTAAACTCTATGACTCACTTCATCTCGCATGTGCACAAGCCGGGAAAACTATTTTTCTCACAACAGACAATACGATTATCAATACCGCACGGAAAAATATCACGATAGACATTCGGGTGGATAATCCGGTAAACTGGCTCATGGAGGTGTCATCAGATGAAAACAATCAGTGAAATAAGAAAAGAGGGTATCAGTGCACTCTCAAAGACACTTGGTCCTGTTGATATGGCACGGTTTATCCAGAGTTATGAGATTGGTAGCGGGGACTATACAAAAGAGCGTCATCAGTGGCTGCCTGATAATCCTGATGAAGTAAAGGAAAGATTACTCAAACGGCAGAAAAAAATAAAGAACAAATAAATTTTCGCCTTTTTCCAATAATTCAC
>JAPKXV010000297.1 GCA_026394635.1 Methanoregula sp.
CTCGAGCCGTTCCTTCATCCGTACAAGAAGCGGGCAATCGTTGATGCTGCCCAGCCAGAGCGGTCCGATCGGCTCCATAGGTTCCCCACAGTACTGACAGGGGGAGGATTTTTCCGGGATCATTCCCTTCGATTCTTTCCTGCTGGGACAGTTTGGGCACTGGAGTACAAAACCGATCTGACCCAGTGCACGGTCAGCGGCTCGTGCACCACCTGTGAGTTTGAGGTGGAGCCGGAAGAAGTGTTCGCGGGAAAAACAGAATAGCGGTTCGATACCCCGGTCGTACTTGATCACCTCTCGGGCAATAAAGCCCAGAAGAATTCGCAGACCTACCTCAGCATGGTACTCGGTATTCATCGGGGTTGCGAAGTACCGGCGCATCCCTGCCTTCAGGTGAGCCCCACAGAGCGGGGCTGTATCGGTGGCAGTGATAAAAAGATACCGGCGTGCCCCCCGTACCCCGGCATCGACAAACGGGGCGGGAGTGCCAAACGGGTCGAGGTCGACGGCATCAAACCGTCGTTCCGAGAGCAGGGACCGTGCATCCCGCTGCGCAAGTTCGATGGGCGGGCTGGTGTGTGCAATGTTCTTTGCGATGAGGGTGATTGCTTCAGGATCACGGTCGTTGATAGTGACGGGGATCCCGCACTCATGGGCAATCCGGATCCCCCTCACCCCGGTCGCCCCCATTGCATCGAGGTAATCCTTTGGTGAAGGTTCAATGCAGGAGCAAAAAAGGACGGTTGCGTCACGGTTCAGTTCCATACGGCGGTTGAAAAAGACCGCAGCGGTCCCGGGAGGAAAGTTGGTCGTGGCATCCTGCACCGGAACAAAAAACGCCGAACTGCCCTCAATTACCTCAACAAGCTCCATTTCAGCAGGACTGTTCGGGCTCAAAAACCTTATACATATGCCTCGGCAAATGGTATGGGGAGGGCGAGTGGCTTAGCCCGGACATAGCGTCAGCCTCCTAAGCTGAATGCCGGGGGTTCAAATCCCCCCTCGCCCGTCAACAATTCGCGCTTTTTCCCGGTAGTTTAATAGGATACCGGTCAGATAGTTGATTGCGTCATGACCTTCCATGGTTATCTTGCCATTACCCGCCCGGTCAATGCGGTTGTCTCCGGTCTTGCGGCAGCGCTCGGTTATCTTATTGCGACAGGCACCCTTGTTCCCGCTGCACTTGTCCTTATCCCCATTGTTATCCTCATCACAGCTGCCGGCAATGTCATCAACGATTACTATGACGCGGATATTGATGCGATCAACCGCCCACAGCGGCCGATCCCATCCGGTGCAGTGACGCGGAGTTCTGCCCGGTCGTATGCGATCATCCTCTTTTTAGCCGGTATCCTCCTCTCCCTGTTTGCCAACCCGCTCTGTAGTGTCATCGCCGTCTTCAATTCACTCCTCCTTATCGCATATGCAGGCAAGCTCAAACGTATCCCGGTGTCCGGTAATATCGCTGTATCCTACCTTGCAGCAAGTATCTTTTTATTTGGCGGAGCCTTTGCCGGAACCGCAGGTCTTGTCCGGAACCTGCCGCTTGCCGCTATCACGTTCTTTGCAATGATGGCACGGGAATTACTCAAGGATGCTGAAGACATTAAGGGCGATACCGTGGGGGGTGCACAAACACTTCCTATGAAGACGGGGATCAGGAGCACCACCCGGATTGCCTTTGCCTGTGCAGTCCTCGCAATCTGCATGAGCCTGATCCCGGGTCTCTGGTGGGGCGGCAGCTATCTTGTGGGTATCGGGGTTATTGACCTGTTTATTCTCGCTGCTGTAGCCCGGGCCCTCCCATGTACCACACCCGGCTGCGTGATGGCGTCCCGGGCAACGACCATGGTAAAAGCGGGCATGTTCGCATCGCTCGTGGTCTTTACCCTTGCTGCCTTGTTTATAAAGTAACCCGTGCATCGGGTTTGAAGCACCCAAGCAACAGGTTTATCCCGCACCCAAGCCTCAACTACCATGAGGGGAAATGGCAAAAGTAATCCAGAAGGGGGATACGTTCTATGCGGAAAAAGGCGCGTATTTTGATGGCAACGTCAAGATAGACGGAAATTTCATCGTGCCGGCACACACGCACTTCTGGGGCAGGCTCAACGTCAGCGGAAGGCTCGAGCTCGGTCCTCGTTCAAGCGTTGCGCTGGGCATCTCCTGCGGGAGCGCTATCATCGGTAGCAATGCGCGAATCAAGGGGCCGATCGTGGCAACAGGTGATGTTACGGTTCTCGACCACGCCATCGTGCATTCCCTGCAGGCTGCCGGAAAAGTAATCCTGCGCCAAGGTGTCCGGGTAGGCGATGTTTCTTCCGGAGATACCCTGTTTATTCACGGAAAAATCAAGAGCGGGAAATTAATCGGCAAGAACGTGAAGGTCTTGGGGGATTGACACCGGATCGATACCGAGGATCGCCATTTCGTACACGTCAGACCAGCTGACCAGCGTCTCAACACAGCCTTCTTTTGCGGTTACGACCCCCATCGCTACGAGGCCCATCTTATCCGCCATGTCGATACCCTCTTTTACTTCCGAAAGGCACCCGACCCCGATGATCGCCTTTGGGCGGTATTTTTTCACCATTCGTTTGATGAATGATGAACCGGGGACAATAAAGACCCGGTATCCCATCTTTTCCAGAAGGAAGTGCGCCTGGCCGATGGTGCACTGCCCGCAGGCCCGGCATTTGAGCCCTTCCGGGGTAAGGTGGGCCGGGCACCGTGAGGAGCGGAGGCACTGGGGCAAAAAGATCGCACGCCCGGTGACCGGTACCCGCTCGAAGTCGCTCTTGCTCATCGTGTTGTGGAGTTTGATAAAAAAAGAGAGCATCTCGCGATCCTCAAGTCCCAGCAGCCGGAAGATCGCTTTTGCAAACCCCTCCGTAAAAACAAGCCCTGCACGTAAAAATCCCGGGAAATAGAGCCTGCCTTTCTTGATTGAGTAGAGCGATATGATTACCATCACGAATGCGAGCAGCACCATGCCGAGAATGATGATAACAGTAACCACGCCAATGATCATCATCAACCCTTCATACGGTGCAATCGAGAGATCCATGCCAGTGTACGCTCCGTGTGGGTGTATTATCTGATCGTGCGGTGACACGTTAATGCTTTCAGATCGAGAGGTGGGCGGAGCACGCCCTGCTCGGTGATGACTGCGGTGACCAGTTCCATAGGCGTCGCGTCAAATGCAGGATTTTTCACCTGCACCCCTTCCGGGACGGTAGTGCGTGTCCCGCAGCGGGCAACTTCGTCCCGTACACGCTCTTCTATCACCACATCTTTTTCCGCAAGCTCATGATCAAATGTCGAGAGCGGGGCTGCCACGTAGAACGGGATCGCATGGTGCCGGGCGCATACCGCGTGCATGTAGGTGCCGATCTTGTTGAAGACCGCATCTCCCGTAATCCGATCTGCCCCGACAATCACCGCATCAATGGTACTGGTGCGCATCAGCTGCGCCGCCATGGAATCGGTGATCACGGTCACATCGATGCCGTCATGAGAAAGTTCCCATGCGGTCAGCCGGGCGCCCTGCATGAGCGGGCGGGTCTCGCAGGCAAGCACCTTCACATCCTTTCCCTGCTCAACTGCAGACCGTATCACGCCCAGTGCCGTGCCCCATGTCGTACAGGCAAGCGCTCCCGCATTGCAGTGCGTGAGTACCGTACATCGTCCGGGGAGCAGAGCCGCCCCGTATTCACCAATCGTGTGGCAGCATACCTCATCCTCGCGCGCAACTGCCTTTGCTTCAGCGAGTGCGATCTTTTTTGCTGCAGCGATCGACTCCCCCTGTTC
>JAPKXV010000368.1 GCA_026394635.1 Methanoregula sp.
GCTCCGGTCTGACGACGAGGTATCCCTTCCCGGTTAACCAGTGGTGAAATTCATGGGTGCTATGGAGACAATTGGATGCACAAATCGCCCGGATTTCTTCATATTCAGGAGATTTTTCCACTTCTTTATTCAGGAGCAATTGTATCGGGCATTTTACATCATTACAATATTCCCGACGCGTATACTCGATATACCCATTCATCGACTGCATAAGTAATCTTAAGGAAATAAATGAAAAAGGTTTTCTAAAAAATGTACCAATTTAAAAAAATTGTTTTTCCTCTCTGTGAACGACCACAAACAATCCCCTTGCTCCATCCCACATTGCTCACCTGAACAGGCGCTCTCCGGTACGCATAAGGGCGTGCCAGAGATGCTGCAGGGGCAAGGGATGTGGTATGCGGGACCTAGGGAAGCGATCTTTTAAGATTCTGCAATCTTTACGGAACATGTAGCGGCGATGGGGTGATTGAAGATAGTGTTTTGATTCGATCAAATATTGGTAGGAGCGGAAAATTCCGGGCTCTGAAACCTTTCGAACGCAAAAATTTCCGGTAAAAAAAATTTGAGCTGAAAAAAACCTTGGGGTGGCGTGCCCGGGTGATGAGGTCCACGGATTGATCATTCTCACAGTCAGGCCGCAAACCCTCTGCCATGAAATTCACGGGATTTAAAAAAAAGACCGGCGGGTCCCTACCGCACCTCGATGCCATAGATCCCGCTCCCGATCCACCAGCGGTCGTCAACCGCTTTCATGCAGATAAGTTTGGGGACGGGGGAACCCGATCCACCGGTGGTATCGGGGAACATGCCATGGACAAACCCGGTACCGTTGCGGAGGGCACTGATACCGGCAAGGGTTGTCTTCTCACCGTAGGCATCGGTATAATTCAGGAAGTTGTTCCCTGCCGCTCCCTTTATGAAAGGATCTGCAAGGATGGTGCCGTCAAAGCCCTCTGCCCAGACAAAGAGATCGCCGTCAACAAACATGCCGTCAGGTTTCCCGATCTCTGCAAGGGTACGCTCCTTCTCGTTCTCCCGGGCAAACCGGACGGCACGGTCAACAAGGGTATAGAGTTCTTCCTGCGTATGGTTCCGGATCCGGATCCCGGTGAGGTTTCCCGACCTGAGCCGGGTATAGTCCGGGTTCAGGATCGAGGCGGAGACCCACCATGTGCCGTCGACCGGCAGGACATAGTGCAGTTTGGGTGCAAAGATAAGGTTCCCGCCCGCAGGGATCCGCTGCGTGGTGTGGGCAAACCCGCCCCCGCGCCGTGCAAGGTCAGACAATCCGGCGATCGTGGCAACAGAGTCCTGGTCGGTGTAGTGTTTGAGGGAGAGGTTCGCGATCCACGGGGAATACGGGTGGGCAATGTTCCTCTCATTGAAGTCATAGGCGATCACATACAGTTCGCCCTTTACAAACGGACCGCTCGTATTCTGGAAGGCGGCTGCCGCCTGTTCCTTTCCCTCTTTTTTCGCATACTCGGCAGCGCCCCGGACAAATGTCACGAGTTCGCCGGCCGTGACGTCCCGTTGCTCTGCTGCCAGGCCGGCGGCAGGAAATGTGGTCCCCAGGTTCTCGTAATACCCGGCGCCGACGTAGTAGGTGCCATCGACATTCACGACATAGGAGACCTTGGGCTCGATGGTGTAATTCCTTGACGGGTTCCGGTAATTGTAGGAGACAAGGCCCCGTCCCTGCCGGGCCGTATCAACGAGGTTTTCGACGAGGGGGATCCCGTACGGGTCGGTCATGTACAGGATATTTTTCCCGACGATCTCGTGCTCGAACGGTTCGGCAAGGGCAGTCCCATCCATTCCTTCCGAGAAGACATAGAGTTCGCCCCGGTTGAAGCTGCTGTTGGGATCGTTGAACGTGGCAAGCGCGTTCTCCTTCCCCTGCTGGCGGGCCACAACCGCTGCCGCATCGACAAAGGCGATGAGGTCTTTTACCGTAACCGCCGTACCCTTCGGGGGTACCGGCAGGGGAGTCGTGGCCGGGGAAATCATGCCGGGCCCGGACGGCCCGGTACATCCGGCAACGATGAGGCATGCGATGAGGATGATGACGATCGGGCAGGCACCGTTCAATGACCGCACAGGAGTTCCCGATTGTGATATGGGGCAGGGGATGGTTAAAGGTGACGGGTCCCGGGCCCACCATCCCGCCATCTCCCCGTAGTCAGGATCCCCCCGGCACGTTTCCCGCTCCTTATTCCTTCCCCCTCCGACGGGAGCCGTTGTCCACCGGGACAGGGATCATGGCCTGCGGACACTAAAAATATCCAAAAAACAGGCGATTTTGTCCACCGTGATATAAATTCCCGATTAAAACGGCTTGTTTGCTCAACAGGATGTGTTATGGCGTTTAAAATCTTCTCTTTACCACGCGTCAGAAAAGGGATATTCCGCCGGATCATACGGTGACATGGTGACAACGAAAAAAACCCTGTTTTTCTTAGAAGTTCGGGTCTGCCCAACCCTCACTTAACAAAAAAACCCCTGTTTTGGGGGGTGGTATCGGGGACAGTCATCGAATTTTCGTATATATATCTGAGGACAATCCCTCACAAAATAGGGTCTTTATAAATGACGAAATCGTACTATTTATTATGCCATGTGGTTTGACAGACATGGAAGTTCATATTCTCTATATCCTATACCGTTTCAAAAATTTCACATCTGATGCTGGATATCACAGCGAGAAACTCAAAAAAATACTTCGAAAGAAATATTCCCAGGATTTCGATGAAGCGATTTCGAATCTGAAGAATGAGGGGTTTATCTCAACGGTGAAAAAACGGGAGCCGAAATTCTACATTCCCGATATCAGCCAGACCTGGTCCGTTCTGAAAGATCATGGCTACAATGTTGTACCACTCGGTAGTGGCAGAGTCCATCACCTTGACTGAATGTGCCGTTTGTGTTAATTTTTTTTAACAATACTTTAATATTTTGTATGCAAATATCATGGATGTTAAAAAAAATTTATGAATGCTAAAAATTATTCGCCAGAGTGATGAGGAGCATAATCCGGCATCATAAAAAATGTGATTCTCATGAAGCAGCCGTTTGAGGGTTTATTCGGTGACACCTGCGAAAGCCGGATATTGCAGTTCCTGTTGCCGATGTACGGGATTGAATTTGACATGGCTGAACTGACTGAAGAGATCAAATTAACCCGGCAGTCAATTGCAAAAGCGATGAAAAAATTCTCACACCGTGGCATGGTGAAGATCCGGAAAGAAGGGCGGACCTGGTTTTATTCGATTAACGAAGAGTCTTCATTAGTGAAACGCCTTGAGGACTTCGACAACTCGCTCATCGAATCGATGGTCGGGCCTGAGGAATTCAAAAAGATCCAGACGACTCATGACAAACGCGTCCGTGCGTCCTCATCCAAGGCAACCGGACAAGCAACACAAAAAGCCCTGTTCCGGCATGATTCCTCCGGAGATGTCCCCTGTGTTGCGAGCCATCCCGGAACCTACCGGACTAAAAAAGGGACCCCCTTGAATTCAAAAAACCCGGTTCAATAATTTTCAATCCCAAAA
The DNA here is from genome assembly GCA_026394635.1 of Methanoregula sp. Classification (GTDB taxonomy): domain Archaea; phylum Halobacteriota; class Methanomicrobia; order Methanomicrobiales; family Methanospirillaceae; genus MVRE01. The sequence continues at coordinate 3,558 of JAPKXV010000368.1, forward strand.
ATTTCCGGCAAAAAAATTTAAAACCAAAAAAATTCCGGCCCAAACTTTTTTTCATGACAAAATTTTCTCGCTCAAAGATTTCTGGCTACAGAAAAATACCACCCAGACAGTTCCAGCGGTTGGGGCGATATATACCATCATTTCCTGTGGAAGCCATACGGTGGTTTAAAATGTCCTTTTATGTCCTTTCCAGCAGGCGATCGGTTGCCGGGTCAGGTTGCAGGACGTTGGAACACGGAAAAACCCCTGTTTTTCCTGAAAGTCAAACATTTCCACCGACGGACACCGACGAGAATTTTGGGTATTGGTCAGGCGGGGGTCTGACAACCCCTACGTACGGGGAACTGCAAAAAGCCCAGGAGAGAGCAGTACTTTTCCAGACTGCACTCTCCGACGGTAGCATCATCGGGGGAATGTCCCGGAAGCACGGTCCGGGCACAGATTCCGGGCATAATTCACGAAAAACCGGGCATAATTCCCATTTTTCCCCAATTTCTCCGACGTAAAAGTCAGGAAACAAATAGCGCTAATTGCGGGCACGATCTCAGGCCGGATCGGGTTGTAGTATGCTGGAGGGATTAAAACCCCACTTTTCGGGCTATGAATCTGTAAATTTGATCTCGGATACTGTCGGTGTTTTTACATTACGTGGAGGAATGAGAGAGGAGGGGGTGACGAAAGATGATCCGCGATGTCGAAGATCCGCTCAGACTCAATAAGAATCAGCTGGACGATGCCCCGGACCTTCGCGATCGGGATCGCTTCCTCCAGCGCCCGGTGCGGGCGTGAGCCCCGGCTCATGTAGTTCCGTTTTTATTTTCACCCTGCACCGTCACACTATATGTAC
>JAPKXV010000399.1 GCA_026394635.1 Methanoregula sp.
ATAACCGCCCATCAGCACGATGCTGCCGTCCGGCATCACCACGCTGCTGTGACGCCATCTTGCCGACCACCCGGCACTCGCATTCACCAGAATCCACGTCGCTCCATTATCCGTAGACCGCCATACGTCATTCTTAAGGCTGTGACCGTCATAACCGCCCATGAATACGATGCTGCCGTCCGGCATCACCACGCTGGTGTGACCGACTCTTGTCGACCACCGGTCATCCGGCAAGTGCGTCCATGCCTCCGTCCAATTCTCGTCGCCGAAAAACCATGCCCAGCCGGTGGGGGTGCCGGTCGATGCATCCGTGAATGTTGCGGTGAGCGGGGCGGTCCCGGTTGTCGGGGCTGCGGTAAAGTCTGCGACCGGTGCAGATTGTGCCACCGGAACGATGAGGAAAAGTAATACGATGAGTGTTCCTAGGGTAAAGCAGGTTGACAGGAAGTTCTTCATGGCAGTATCCTCACAATGTTTTGATTTATTATGACGTTCCCGCATCCACTTCCACCATAACTCGTCAGTGAAACGGTGCTGATCGTACCTGCTCCTGCCGATACTCCTGTCGGGAGCACCAGCACAAGAAAAATGAATACTACGCACTGCCTTGCTGTCAATCTGATAATTACCACCCCAATTAAATCCAATATTTTTTATTAAAATAAAATGCCGTCTGCTATTCTTGCAACTATAATTACATATGGCTTGCGCACTAAAAAATAAGACTACTGGAGAATTTTTCAATAATGAGCGAGGATAAGGAAAAAGAACAGCCGGCGTTAACAAAAAAGGTAAAAACGCGGGTGGAGAAACAGGCAGAACATATCGACCGGATCAAGCGGACGCTCACTGCATGCCTGCTGGGGATGTTTACGGGTGTCCTGTCCTTTGTTTCCGGGGGAACTCCCAATGCGCAGGGGCTCCAGAACAACGGGCTGCTCGCACTCATGCTGATGCTTGCCGCAATTGTTGTCCAGAAGCACATCTTCATGTTCATGGGAATGGACACCGCAAAACTCGGGGCAAAGGACTGGTTTTACCAGGGATTCATGACCTTTGCGCTCTGGTTCATGGTCTGGACCATCCTGCTTTCATCGCCGGTGCCCATCGCTGATTTTTCTGCAAATATCACCTCCGCCGCAGCCCCTGTGGCAGTTGCCTTCACGGACACCTCAAGCGGTCCTCCGACAAGCTGGATCTGGGATTTTGGCGATGGGATGAATTCAACAGCCCGGAACCCGGTGTATACGTACACGAATCCCGGGAAGTACAACGTGTCACTGAACGTTTCCAATGTTCACGGCAACAATTCAAAGTCAAAGACCGATTACATCGTTGTTGCCCCGCCAATCCCGTACTGACTTCCCGTGACCTCCTGATCCTCCATGCGCATTGCTATCGTCCATAAAGACCGGTGTCATGCAAAGAAGTGCGGCACCGAGTGCATTGTCTACTGCCCCCGGGTCAGGACCGGCGACGAGACCGTGATCATCGGCGAGGACGGCAAAGCGCTCATCTCCGAAGAGCTCTGTGTCGGGTGCGGGATCTGCATCAAGAAGTGCCCGTTTGAAGCGATCGATATCGTGAGCCTTCCCGAGGAGCTGGAGCACCCGACGCACCGGTACGGGAAGAACGGGTTTGCCCTCTATGGGCTCCCGATCCCGATCCAGGGGAAGGTGACCGGCATACTCGGGGCAAACGGGATCGGGAAGAGTACAGCCATCAAGATCATTGCGGGGCAGATGCGCCCGAACCTGGGGAACTTCGATACTGAGACTGCGTGGGAAGAGATCCTGAAACGCTATGCGGGCACCGAGCTCTTTGACTACCTCCAGACCGTTTTAAAAAAGGACATCAGGATCGCGACAAAGCCGCAGTATATCGATTACATCCCGAAAGTATTCTCCGGGACCGTCGGTGACCTGCTGAAAAAGACCGACGAGCGGAAAAAACTTGCCGACCTCATCCCTGCCCTGAAACTTGCTGCCCTCCTTTCCCACGAGATTGGCACG
>JAPKXV010000306.1 GCA_026394635.1 Methanoregula sp.
AGCCCATACAGGCTTGCCTGGCTCGCGACCACTAAAAACGCGGTCACAGAAGACGGCGCCATGGAGTAAGCATCCGGTGTCCAGAAATGCAGGGGCACGGCACCGCACTTCATCGCAAGCGCTGCGATGATGAGGACGAGTGCAATCTTGTCCAGCATCGTGTATTGCATCCGCTGGGCAATCATCGCGATGTTGAGGGCGTTGTACTGCCCATAATAGATGCCGATCGCAAACAAGACGAGGATCGCACCGAGCGTGGACAGGACGAAATATTTCAGTGCTGCCTCTACGGCAAGCCCCCCGTCGATGCGGTATGCGATGAGGCCCGCAGATGCAAGGGAGAGGATCTCTAAAAATACGAAGAAGTTGAAGAGATCCCCGGTTGAGACCATGCCAAAGACGCCGGTGATCATCAGGAGATACAGGGCATAATATCCTTCAAGACTGCTGTTGCGTGATTCGGACGACATTGAATACAAGAGAACTGAAACCCCGACTATTGCACAGATGATCTCCATGAACGCGCTCATCGCATCGACGGTGAAGATGATCCTGATCGGGATGCCCCCGGAATCCAGCGGGACGGCGAGATGCGTCGCTGCTGCGCCGAAAACGTAGATCACGGTGCCACTGGAAAATACCCTGAACGCAAGGATAAAGGCGATCGCGGCGGTGAGGAGCATCGCACCCATCACCCACAGGTTTCTTGCGACTGCTGATATTTTGCCGATAGCCGGACAGGTAAATGCCGCAAAGAGCGGGATGGCTACAAGCAGCGCCGGTGCATTGGTGACGATGAAATCGGCGAGGGTCATCCCTGAAGCCTCCGTATCTTATCGATATCCACGGTGCCGTACTTTTTGTAGAGCACCATGGCAAACGAAAGGACCAGTGCACTCGTAGCCACTCCGATGACGATCGATGTCAGCGTAAGTGCCTGGGGTGTGGGCAGCACCATCAGTTCGGACGGCGCGAGCGTAAAGATAGGAGCGACCCCGCCCTCGCGGTAGCCCAGCGACACAAGGAACAGGTTTACCGCGGATTCGAGGATATTGATGCCCAGCAGTATCTTGATCAGGTTCTTTTTTAAAAGGACGGTGACGATGCCGATAAAGGTCAGCACGACCACGGTGATGAACGGCAGGTTCCAGAGCATTTCAGCACCCCTCCTTTTCCAGCCCGGAAAGCATGTACAGGATCACGAGCGTGAGTCCTCCCCATACTTCACAGCCGACAGAGAAATTCATTAACGGGACGAAACCGCCGGTGTTCAGTTCCCCGGCATTAATCCCGTACGGCACGGGTATTCCGAACAGTGAACCACTGGCATTCAGGTAATTGAAGAAGAAGACCTGCCCGAATGCAAAGGCAATGAGGGCAACCCCGATAAACCCGACGAGCCCGATCACTTCCTGGCCCATCAGCACGTTTTTGCTGAGCCATTCCCTGACTTCTGCATAACTGTATGCGACAATGACCAGCGCCCCACCGGTTGCGATCACAGCGCCGCCCTGGAACCCCCCGCCCGGGGTCAGGTGGCCGTGTGCCACGACATAGAGTCCGAAGATGAGGATAAACGGATAAATTATATCCGCCGCTGTGCGGACGATCCTACTCATCCTCATATTCCTCACCCGCCTGCATCTTCCGGAATATCAGAGCAACTCCAATCACTGCACAGAAGAGTACCGTCGATTCCCCGAGAGTATCAAACCCCCTGAAATCAAAGGTGACCGATGTGCACTGGTTGTTTGTCCCGGTCTGTTCCTGCCCAAACCTCAGGAAATAATCATCCATGTCTGTCATCTTCGGGGCGCCGAAGGTAAAGGTCAACGCCATCACCCCGAGGAATGCGGATAGAATGAGGAGTGAGGTGAAGAGAACGATCATCTTCTTCATGAGCTCTCCCCCTCAAACCGGCCAGTCGCCCCGATCGCAATGATAAATATCGCAGTCGTCAGGCCGGCGCCGATCGCCGCCTGTGATATCGCAACATCCGGTGCCTGGAGGATATAGAATTCCAGCGATATCAGGAAACTGAAGAGACCTGCCGCAAGGGTTGCTGCCAGCAAATCCTTGAAATAATAGGTCAGGATTGCCGAGGCGATCAGCCCGAGCAGTACCAGAATATGGGGAATTTGTTCGATCATAGGTTTGCCTCCGCCAGCCGGTCGACAACTGCAAGCACGGGCCGGATCCCGCTCCTGTGGGCTGCACGAGCAATCGCATGGGCGCTGACAGCATTCGTGAATGCAAGGCACGCGGCCGCCAAAAATGCATGGATGGCAAGGGTGAGATACTGGCTGTCGGCCTGTGAAAAAAACATCGATAGTCCGTACACGATGACTGCAAGCGACGTGAAGATCGAGCCAAACGTCGTTGCCTTCGTTGTCGCGTGCATGCGAGTGTAGACGTCGGGGAATCGCAGGAGCCCGATCACACCGAGCGTGTTGAAAACCACCCCGATGGCGAGGCAGGCGAACATAATTATTTCAACGGCTGTCATATCAGAGCTCGCCCCCGATATACTTTGCAATGTACAGCGTGCTCACGAACGAGAGCAGCCCGTACACGATCGCGACATCGACGAATATTATCTCCTTAAAGATTACCCCGATGATAACCATCGCGGCAATGACAAGGGTGTTCACCGTGTCGAGCGCTATCGCACGGTCTGGGGCTGTGGGCCCGAGCACCAGCCTGACAGTAGCAAGTACCATGAGAACGGTAAGGCAGATCACCGTAAGGATCCAGGCATCGATCATTCGGCGATCCTCCGTATCCATGCAGGGAGGTTTGCAAGCCCAAAGAGCTCGGTGCTTTCAATCACGTCCCGCTTTTCGTCCCCCTCGCTGACATTGATATTGTGGATGAAGAGGTCGTTTGTCGCTTCATCAATCCCGACGGAAAGGGTTCCCGGGGTCAGGGTGATCGAGTTTGCCAGCATAAAGATGCCCAGATCGGTCTTGAGCCCCGAATGCACCCGTACTATACCCGGCCTGATCTTCATCGTGATCACCCGGTATGCGACATCAAGGTTGGCTTTTGTCAGCTCCACAAAGAAGGGGCCCGGCACATAGACCAGCAGCTGCAGCAACCGGCGCGGGTCAAGGAGCCGGTAACTCTTCGATCTGCACAGGAAATTTCTTGCAATAAGTCCGTTCAGGATTGCAAGCAAAACCCCCATGACAAGTTCAGAGAACGACCAAAACCCGATACTGCCCGAGCCGGCAGTCAATACAAGGTACAGGAGAAATGCCATACCCGCAGTTACAAGAAACGCGATCACACACAAACACCTTACTGCTGTCCCTTTCGTTGTTCAGAAAACGTAGTTTCACTCGTGTAATACCAAAACGGTTCGCATGATTTTTTGATAATGTCACCGTAAGAATTGTTCAGTAACACCATAACGCCACCATAATTCTTAATGATTTATGATAAAAAATAAAAAAAAACGTGTTTGTTTTATCAAATTCATAAAAAACAAAATGGTGGAGAGAATTCATGAATTGCTGCTATAAAAAAAAGGTCTGATTGTATAAAATCCTGAAAGAACATTCCCCCGAAACGGTAATCATCGTAGACCCCGACCTGCCACGAGCTAAACGAAAGAATGCCAGCTGATTGCATCCCCTTACCAGGATTGCCGGAAATCACCGGCAATGAGATGTCAGATATGGTTGGAATGGAGATACACGGGAGGGCCGGATTACCCACGCTTGATTTCCCGCAGGGTTTCGGCAGTCCATACTATGCAGCTTCCTGCGACTGGTTTTTAAAGCTTGACATTAAAATATTGATGTTAAAATTTTCGATCTGTATTAAGGATTTCAACAGGAGGGTAGGAGAAAAAATGAATTTGTTGATAATTGCACCGATTTGTGCCATTATTGGGTTGCTTTTTGCAGCTTTTTCTTTTTTCAGCATGAAAAAAGAGGGTACCGGTACTGAACTGATGCAGAAGATTGCTGCGGCGATACATTTGGGAGCGATGGTGTATCTGAAACGCCAGTACACCGCGATTGCAATCTTTGTCGTGGCCATGGCAATTATTCTCGCCATCGCGATTAGCCCCCTGACTGCCGGGTGTTTTGTCGTGGGAGCAGCTCTTTCTGCAGCCGCAGGCTATATCGGTATGACCGCGGCAACATTGGCAAATGTCCGTACACCCCATGCGGCAAAAGAGGGGATGGCGAAAGC
>JAPKXV010000411.1 GCA_026394635.1 Methanoregula sp.
AAAAGAGCAGCACGCCGCGATTACTATCGAGGAGCAGATCACGTTCACCCGCGATTACCAGAATCTGGGTGTTTCAGCTCCCGCATGGCAGAACGTGAACGAATGTATCAGAAAAGCGATGGCAGCACTTCCCATGCGGGCAGTCCACATCGAGCCTGATCCCGCCGATCCTGAAGTGTACTCCGATCCGCTCTTCGAGAAGGTCTTCTACAACCTGATCGACAACGCACTCCGCTACGGGGGCGACCAGATGAAGATGATCCGGGTCTCATCGCAGGAGTCAGATACAAGCCTCACGATTATCTGCGAAGATGATGGTGTGGGGATCTCCGCAGAGGACAAGAAAAAACTTTTCCGGAAAGGGTTTGGTAAGCATACCGGTCTCGGTCTGTTCCTCTCACGGGAGATCCTGGCGATCACCGGCATCACCATCACCGAGAACGGTGTACCGGGCAAAGGCGCCCGGTTCGAGATTTCCGTACCGAAGGGGGCGTGGCGGTTTGCGGGGAAGGGAGACTGACATCAGTGTCAGGAGAATAGTAACTAATCATAAATACTTTTCTATGATATGATCAATGAGGAAGGACGATTTAGGATTTTTTTTAAGGTTTTTTGTGGTTAAAATGGTTGCGATGGAAGAAAGAGAAACCGGAATGGATCGACCCACACGGGCAGCCACACTGACTATAAGAGAACGACTGAGGGACTTCTCCATCCACCGCCCTACGGTTACTGCCCTCCTGATTACACTCATCATTGTTGTCTTCCTGCTCCTGCCGATTTGGTGGATGGCGGGGGCATGGTATGAGGGACAACTCATTACTGAAGAACGAAACAGTGTCGCTGTTGACCTTTCGAAATACGGCAGCCAGCTCTCGCAGACACTAAGCCGGCGAATATCGCTCGTTGATGGACTTTCTGCATTTGTCCTGTCAGACACTTCACCCGAATCCCTCAACAGAACCTACAACACCTTTGCAGCGGGGCTTTATACGACAACCCCCGGCATCCGCAATTTTGGAGTAGCTCCCGGAGGTATCCAGACATATGTGTACCCGCTCAAAGGGAATGAAAATGTGCCGGGGCACAACCTGCTCACCGACAACCGTTCCGACGTTCAGGAGTCAAACCAGCGGATGATGGAGAGCCGGAGAATCGACATACGTGGACCCTACGAACTCCGGCAGGGCGGACTTGGACTGGTCATCAGCCGTGCGCTCTTTGTCAATAACACCTTCTGGGGGTTCTGCTCCATGGTTGTCGACATGCCACCAATCCTTGCCGAAGCTGGGCTTTCGGGTCAAACAGGGAGCCTGACCCTCGCCGTAAAGAACCATGACGGGAAAGTGTTCTTTGGCGACCCCGTACTCTTTACCGGAGATGCGGTCATCCAACAATTCCCGGTCGGTACCGGGACATGGGAGATTAGCGGGATGCCTGCCAGCGGATGGTCAGCCCCCATCCAGAGGGCGCTTCTCATGTTCCGTATGACCGGTCTTGTCATTATCGGGTTAATTGCCGGGCTTGTTTTCCTGATCACAAAGTCATATATTTCCGTTGTTATCGATCTTATCGAGCGCAAACGGACTGAAGAGGCACTCCGTGAGAGTGAGAAGAAGTACCGCATGCTCTTTTCCAATATGCAGGATGGGTTTGCCTATTGCCGGATGATCTTTGACAGCGATGGTCATCCTGAAGACCTCATCTACCTCAATGTCAATTGTGCATTTGACCAGATTATTGGTATAAAAAACGTCACCGGGAAACGGTTTACTGAAGTGTTTTCCGGAATCAGGAACGCTTACCCGGAGTTATTTGTGATTTATGGCAGGGTTGCGTTGACAGGCACGCCGGAATCGGTCGAAATTGATTTCAAACCTATAGGGAAATGGCTGCACATCTCGGTATATTCTCCGGAAAAGGAGTATTTTGTCGCGGTGTTTGAAGATATCACCGAGCGCAAACGGG
>JAPKXV010000359.1 GCA_026394635.1 Methanoregula sp.
AAAATATTACATTAAAAATTATGGAAATTGCCCTGTAATGCCAAAATCACCCACAATCCGGGCGCGCTCCATAGGAAACCAAGGGGTTTATAAACCGGACAAACAATCACATTTTTTACTTCATACCACCAAGTCTCAGCTCCCTAGTGACATTATGCCCGAAACCGAAGATCCCGCAACCGGACTTTTCAAAAAATACCTGACCAATAATAAAATATTCAAAGACCGGGAGGTCCTCCGGCACTCCTACCGCCCCCAGATCCTCCCTCACCGGAAACCCCAGATTGACGAGATCGCCTCGATTCTTGCCCCATCCCTGCGCAACGAGACCCCGTCAAACATCCTGATATACGGGAAGACCGGGACCGGAAAGACCGCGTGCGCGAGGTACGTCGGAACCGAACTTGAAAAAGCAAGCAGCAACATGGGGACCAACTGCCAGATTGTACACCTCAACTGCGAAGTGATCGATACCCAGTACCGCGTGCTCGCGCAGATCGCAAAATGCTTGGATCCCATCGACGAAACAGGCAGCGACAAGACCCGCACCCACATCCCGATGACCGGCTGGCCAACCGACCAGGTATATTCAGAACTCAAAAACCAGCTCGACTCCCGCGGGGGCGTGCTGGTCATCGTGCTGGATGAAATTGACAAGCTGGTCAAAAAGAGCGGGGATGACACGCTCTATAACCTGACCCGGATCAACTCCGACCTCAAGAACTCAAAAGTGAGCATCATCGGGATCTCCAACGACCTGAGTTTCAAGGACTTCCTTGACCCCCGCGTCCTCTCCTCGCTCTCAGAAGAAGAGATTGTCTTTCCCCCCTACAATGCCCCACAGCTGGTTGACATCCTCACCCAACGCGCGGATGTAGCATTTGTTCCGGGCGCGATGGGGGACGGGGTTATCCGCCTTTGTTCCGCGCTTGCGGCGCAGGAACATGGCGATGCACGGCGCGCCCTTGATTTACTCCGCATTTCAGGAGAGCTTGCAGACCGTGACGAATCGGAAAAGGTTACCGAGGAGCATGCAAAACAGGCGCAGGCCAAGATCGAGACCGACAGCATGATCGAGTGCATCTCGACGCTGCCGACGCAGAGCAAACTTATCCTGTATTCAATGTTGATCCTTGAGCAGCTCGGGCAGAATATCTTTACGAGCGGGGAAGTGTCACGTATATACCAGGATATTGCGCCGACGATCCAGCTTGATGTGCTCACCCACCGCCGGATTACAGACCTCATCTCAGAGTTGAACATGCTCGGTGTGATCAACACCCGGGTGGTGAGCCGCGGGCGATACGGGCGGACAAAAGAGATGTGGTTTGACACCAACACCGGCAAGATTCGTGAAGTCGTCCTCAAAGACCCGCGGTTGAACGGGTTAAAGGACCTTGATGTAGCCCAGATGGGAACAAAATGGTTAAAGACATGGTTCAGGTGACGCGGAATGGATGAAAAAGATCTCGAAATCCTGCGCATTCTCGAAGAGAACGGGCGGATCTCCCCCGAAGAAATCGCGACGATGACCACGCTGTCAGTAAAGGATGTTGCCGGCAGGATCTGCGCACTTGAAGAAGCACGCATCATCAGGAGATACACGGCGGTCATCAACTGGGAAAAGGCAGGCAACGGGCAGGTCTCCGCAATCATCGAATTAAAAGTCAGCCCCGAAAGAGATTTTGGCTATGACCGGATCGCAGAGCGCCTCTCACGGTTTAACCAAGTCAAGAGCGTCCGCCTGATCACGGGCACCTATGACCTCCAGGTCCTCGTCACGGGAAGGGATATGCAGGAGGTCTCCAGGTTTGTCTCGGAACATGTTGCACCGATGGACCGGATACGGGAGACGGCGACGCATATCATCATGAAGCCGTACAAGGAGAACGGGAACATACTCTTTGAACAGCAGGAAGCGGAACGGCTGCCCTATTCTTTCTAGGGTGAAGATATGAGAGATTTTATTTCAGAGCGTGCTCAAGGTATCCCCCCGTCCGGGATCCGCAAATTTTTCGATCTCGTTCTTACGATGCAGGACGTGATCTCGCTGGGGGTCGGGGAGCCAGACTTCTCCACCCCGTGGAACATCTGCGAATCGAGCATCTACTCCATCGAGCAGGGGTCGACATCCTACACATCAAACAAAGGGTTGCAGTCGTTACGGGAAGCGCTATCCCGGTATTTCGATAAGCACTACCACCTCACCTATGACAGCGAGGACGAGATCATCATCACCAGCGGCGTATCAGAAGCGTTGGATATATCCATCCGTGCAAGTACGGACCCGGGCGATGAGATACTCATTGCCCAACCCAGTTATGTCTCCTATGCCCCCTGCGTCACACTTGCCGGCGGGGTTCCCGTGCCC